>JBKQQQ010000121.1:0-14379 GCA_052144275.1 Streptosporangiaceae bacterium | reverse complement strand
CATCGCCGGCGCCGCCGCCACCGCCATCTACTCCCACGCCAAGGGCTGGGCCGTTGTCATACCTCCTGAAGCCTGGGCCGGCGGCCTCGGCGCCGCCCTCCTCATCGGCGCCCTCGCCGGGCTGCTGCCGGCCATCCGCGCAGCCCGCCTGTCACCTACGCAAGCCCTCTGGACTCTGTGAGCCGTGCCCGCCGCATCACATGTCAGGGCCGACAGCGGACCAGGTGTAAAACCGCCAGTTTCGCCTACGTTGGTTCGAACCCAGTGAAGCGATTTGATCCCGGCGGCTACGGATCGGATAGCTGAAACTGCGGGCGCGGCCTTTCCGTCGCCGAATCCGGCGTCCTGGCCGTGGACGAGATCGCCCTGGAATAGGCCTGGAACTGCAGCGCATGCCAACATAGCAGTTGAATTCCGCCGCGCATCCCGCGTGCCACTGATAAGGAGCACGATGACTGATCCCGGTCAGCCAGAGATCGGAGCCCGCGTCGACGTCCGGGGCATCGGAACGAACTACTTGGAGGCCGGCTCGGGACCTCCGCTCCTGCTCGTCCACGGGTCGGGGCCCGGGGTCACCGCGTATGCCAACTGGCGCCTCAACATCGGCGATCTCGCCCGGCACTTTCGTGTCCTCGCCCCGGATATGGCCGGGTTCGGGTTCAGCGACAAGCCGACGGCGGCGGGTTACAGCATGGCGCGCTGGGTCGATCAGCTCGTCGGATTCCTGGACGCGCTGGGCATCGAGCGGGCCTCGCTGGTAGGCAACAGTTTCGGCGGGGGTCTCGGGATCAGGGTGGCGGTAGAGCACCCGGAGCGGCTCGATCGTCTTGTGCTGATGGGCTCCATGGGGGTCAGCTTCCCGATCACCGAAGGCCTGGACCAGGTCTGGGGATACCAGCCTGGTTTCGAGAACATGCGCAAGATCCTCGACTATTTCGCCTACAGCCGCGATCTGGTCAGCGATGAGCTGGCCGAGGTCCGGTACCGGGCCGCGCTGGCGCCCGGCGTCCAGGAGGCGTTCTCGGCGATGTTCCCGGCTCCGCGTCAGCGGTGGGTGGAGGCCATGTCCACCCCCGAGGACCAGATCCGTGCCGTCGAGCATGAGACGTTGATCGTTCACGGCCGCGATGATCAGGTGATCCCGCTCAGCAACGCCTATCGCCTGCTCGGGCTGATCGAGCGCTCCGAGTTGCACGTCTTCGGCCGGTGCGGCCACTGGAGCCAGATCGAATGGGCCGCCGAGTTCAATGCCCTGCTCATCCGCTTTCTGACCAGGAAGGCTGCGTAGAAGGCCGGCGTGACCACCGCGGGGCTGGGGGACCTTCGGCCCTACGCCCGGCGGTGTGTCGTGAATATGGTCCGCCTATGGTCAGGCCAGTGCGGACGCACCCGCCCGATGGCGGGGTGCAGAGCGTCTACACCGCGGTTGACGTGCTCGAATGCCTGATGCGCGACGAGGAGGTCGGGGTCAGCGACGTCGCCCGTCGGCTGGGTGTGGCGAAAAGCACAGCGCATCGGCTGCTCACCACGCTGTGCGCGCGAGACCTGGCGGAGCGCAATCCGGACACCGGCCGGTACCGGCTGGGCATGCGCCTGTTCGAACTCGGCCAGATGGCCTCGGACCGGTTCCCGCTGCGCCGCGCCGCCCTGCCGCTACTGGAGGAACTGCGGCAGGCCAGCGGGCATACGGTGCACCTCAGTGTGGCTGACGGCGCTGACGTGGTGTTCGTCGAGCGACTGCACACCCTGGCCGGGATCCGGCTGATGGCCGACAGCGGGCGGCGAATGCCGGCCCATGTCACCAGCGGGGGCAAGGTGCTGGCCGCGTTCGACCCTGCGATGGCGCAGGCACGCAGGCAGGCGGGCTTTCCCCGGATGACCGAGCGCACCATCACCTCGGCCGCCGACTGGGACCGGACGCTGGCCGACGTCCGGCGCAGCGGGATCGCCGTCAGCATCGGCGAGTCGCATCCGCAGCTCACCTCGGTGGCGGCCCCGGTCCGCAACGCGCGCGGCCGGGCCTTCGCGGCCATATCGGTGGCCGGCCCGTCGCCGGAGTTCGGTGATTTCGGCAGGCCCTCCCGGCTCGTGCTGACCGCGGCGGCTAAGCTTTCGCACACCCTGGCCGGGCGCGTCAGCCGGGGACTGGCCAGCTAGCCGCGGATCGGTCGGCGGGCCGCCGCAGGACCGGGAAGCGGGCTCTCAGCCGGGCGAGATCTGCATCACCACGGCCTTGGGCTCGGTGAAGAACTCACGGCTGAACCGGCCGCCCTCCCGGCCGACGCCAGAGTCGCCGACCCTGCCGAACGGCGCGCGCAAGTCCCGCACGAAGAAGCAGTTGACCCACACTGTGCCCGCGCGCAGCGCCGCGGAGACCCGGTGGGCCCGGCTCAGGTTCTCGGTGAACACCATGGCGTTCAGGCCGAACGGGGTCCCGTTGGCCAGGGCCACTGCCTCGTCCTCGGAGCCGAAGGGCTGCACGACGACGACGGGCCCGAAGATCTCATCGCGGCACACCCGGGCCTGCGGCGGCGCCCCGGCGATGACAGTCGGCCGGACGAACCAGCCCTCGCCCGGCCCTCCGGTCACGATCTTCCCGCCGTCGGCCTCCACCGTGTCGAGATAGCCGGTGACCTTGGCATGATGCTCGGCCGACGCGAGCGGCCCGAGCTGGGTCCCGCTGAGCCTCGGGTCGCCGAGGCGCAGCGCGTCGGCGGCGGCGACGAACCGGGCCAGGAATTCCTCGTAGGCCGGCTGCTGGATGTACAGTCGGCTGCCGGCCAGGCAGACCTGCCCGGCGTTGCTGAAGATGGACCGGATCGACCAGTGCACCGCGTTATCCAGGTCAGCGTCGGCGAAGACCAGGTTGGCGCCCTTACCGCCGAGTTCCAGGCTCACCGGGGTCAGGTTCGCCGCCGCCGCCCGCGCGATGACGCGCCCGGTGCCAGACTCGCCGGTGAAGGTGATCCGATCCACCCCCGGGTGATCGGTGAGCGCCTGGCCGGCCGAGTCCGGGCCGTAGCCGTGCAGCACGTTGAGCACGCCCGGCGGCAGCCCGGCCTCCAGCGCGAGCCGCCCCAGCAGGGTGGCGGAGGAGGGAGTCTGCTCGGCCGGCTTGAGGATGACCGTGTTGCCCCAGGCCAGCGCGGGTGCGACCTTCCAGGTCTCCAGCATCAGCGGGAAGTTCCACGGCGCGATCGCGGCGACGACCCCGGCCGGCTCATACCGGGTGTAGATGTGGTGCCCAGTGTCGGAGGGCAGCGCGTCCGCCGCGGCGAGCCGGGCGTCGTCGGCGAAGAAGCGGAAGTTCCACGCCGAGCGCGGCACGTCATGCCCGCGAGCGTCGTCGGCCGGCTTGCCCATGTCCCGGGTATCGGCCATGCCGAGGTCATCGGCGTGGCGTTCTAGCAGGTCCGCCAACGCGTGCAGCAGACGCTGCCGCTCGGCGAAGCCCAGCCGCGGCCACGGCCCGCTGTCGAAGGCCGCGCGGGCCGCGGCGACGGCGCGGTCCGCGTCGGCCGGCCCGCCGACCGCGGCCTGCGCCCACGGCTCGCGCAGATAAGGGTCGACGACGGGCATCCGCGCCCGGTCGAGCGACTCGACTTCCTGCCCGTCGATGACATGACCGAAAAACTCCACTGTTCTTTCTCCTCATTGCGATGCGGCGACCGGGCCGAGGGTGGTGACGTTCCAGGTTCCTCCGGCTGTCACCGGACCCCCGCCGCGGGCAGGGCGCCCAGGTCGCGTTCCTCCGCGATCTGCAGCGCGATATCGATGATCATGTCCTGCTGGCCGCCGACGTGGCCGTGCTCGCCGACCCGTTGCAGGATCTCGTGCGCGGGCACCCCGTAGCGCTCGGCGGCCCGCTCGGCGTGCAGCAGGAAGCTGGAGTACACCCCGGCGTAGCCCTGCACGATCGAGGACCGGTCCATCCACGGCAGCCGCGGGATGAGCGGGCGGACGACCTGCTCGGCCGCCTCGAGCACCCCGTGCACGTCGACGCCGGTAGGCACGCCGATCCGGTCGAACGTGGCCGCGAGCACTTCGGTCGGCGCGTTGCCCGCGCCAGCGCCGAGGGCGCACAGCGCGCCGTCGACCTGCCGCGCCCCGGCCTGCACCGCCAGCACCGAGTTGGCCACCCCGAGCGACAGGTTCTGGTGCCCATGGAAGCCCACCTGGGCCTGGTCCCCCACCTCGGCCAGCACCGCCTGCACCCGGGCCTGGGCGTCGCCGAGCACCAGCGCGCCGGCCGAGTCCACCACGTACACGCACTGCGCGCCGGCGTCCACCATGGTCCGGGCCTGCCCGGCCAGCCCGGCCGGGCTGATCCGGTGGGCCAGCATCAGGAACCCGACGGTTTCCATGCCGAGGGCCCGGGCCGCGCCGAAATGCTGGACCGACACGTCCGCCTCGGTGCAGTGAGTGGCGATCCGCGCCACCGACGCGCCTACCTCATGCGCGTGCTTGAGGTCGGTGATCGTGCCGACCCCGGGCAGCAGCAGCACCGCGATCTTCGCCCTCCGGGCCTGCGCCACCCCGGCGGCGATCAGGTCGAACTCGCTCTCGGCGGAGAAGCCGTAGTTGAAGCTGGAACCGCCCAGGCCGTCGCCGTGCGAGACCTCGATGACCTCGACCCCGCTGGTGTCAAGGGCGTGCACGACGGCCCGCACCTGCTCGGCGGTGAACTGGTGCGCCATCGCGTGCGAGCCGTCCCGCAGGGTGGAGTCGGTCAGCCGCACGGCCCGGGCGGCCGGCGCCGGGCCCTCGGCTGCCGGGCCCTCAGCCGCCGGGCCGGAGGTGCCCGCACGCTGGCCGTTCTGCTCGTTCGGGGTCATGACTGCGCTCCCATCGTTCCGGCCGCCGCTCCCATCGGTCCCGCCGCGCTCCGGCCGAGCCGGCGCGCCGCCATCAGCTCGCCCACCTCGGCGGCCGCGGCGGTGATGATGTCCAGGTTGCCGGCGTAGTCGGGCAGGTAGTCGCCGCGGCCGCGCACTTCGAGGAAGATCGCCACCCGGGCCATCCCGTGCCAGGTGCCGCGGGCCTGGTCGTACTGCGGGTCGGCGCGCAGCGTGTAGCCGGGGACGTAGGCCCGGACCCGTTCGGCCATCTCGTGCACCGACGCGGTCACCGCGTCTTGCATCGGGCCCGGCTCGGCGGCCTCGGCGGGGATCGCGCAGAACACCGTGTTACGCATGATCATCGGCGGGTCGACCGGGTTCAGGATGATGATCGCCTTGCCTCGCGTGGCCCCGCCCACCGCGCTGAGCGCGCTGGCCGTGGTCTCGGTGAACTCGTCGATGTTGGCCCGGGTGCCCGGCCCGGCCGACCGGGACGCGATCGAGGCCACGATCTCGGCGTACGGCACGCTGACTACCCGGCTGACCCCCGCCACCATCGGGACCGTGGCCTGCCCGCCGCAGGTGATCATGTTGACGTTGAGCGCGCTGAAGTTGAGGTCCAGGTTGACCGGTGGGCAAACGTACGGTCCGACCGCCGCCGGGGTGAGGTCCACCGCGGTGATCCCCGCCTCGGCGTAGCGGGGCGCGTTGGCGGCGTGCGCCCGCGCGCTGGTCGCCTCGAACACGATGTCGGGCAGCGGGTCGCGCCGCAGCAGCCAGCCGACGCCTTCGTGACTGGCGTCCAGCCCCATCCGGGCCGCCCGGGCCAGCCCGTCCGAGGCCGGGTCGACGCCGACCATGTACCGGGGGGTCACCGCGGCTCCGTGCCGCAGCAGCTTGAACATCAGGTCGGTGCCGATGTTGCCGGATCCGACGATCGCGGCCACGGTCTTGCTGTCACTCATAGGGTTCCTCCGGGCGAAGACGGCGGTCACGCTGCTTTCTCGGTCAGCGGCTCGACCGGCACCCGCGACTCGTAGGCCGACACCAGCAGTTGCCGGCCCGGTAACGAACATTAGGCAGATCAGCGCGGCGCCGGGCTGGGCGTTCTGCGTCACGGAACAGGATCGCGGCCCGGGCCGCCGTGAACTGGAGGCCTCCTGGCCTGGGCAAACTCGTGTTCCGTCCTCGCGAACGTTCCGCCGGGAGCCCTGGAACGTGGCGCACCCTGCATTGCAGTGCGGTTAACACGCCGGTAACGCGACCGGGTGCGGCGGCCGTAGTCCGCAGGACCCGGCGGGGACCCCCGAGGGAGGCACGTGGTGACGCCATTCATGGCCCGGGTGGCCGAGCTGATCGGCGCGGATCCGGCTGCGCTGTCCGAGCCGCCGGTGTACCGGACCCGGCTGTCCGCGGGCACCGCGGTGAACACCGGCGCCGACCGGCATATCGCGGTCCGGGCCCTGGCCGAGCAGCTGCTGTGCGAGGCCAACGCGGTGCTCGCCGACTACGAGGACCACCTGACGCTGGCCGACGAGGCGGGCGGTGACGAGCTCGCCTTCGCCGTGCACTACCGCAACCGCGCCGTCCGGATCTCCACCCGGTTCGCCGACGGGATCGCCTTCGGCCAGCTCACCGGCGACGGCGTGCCCGCCGGGCCGCCCCGCGAGCTGGCCAGCGCCGAGGATATCGCCGACCTGCTGGCCGCGTTGCTGGTCCGGGCCGGGCTGCCGCATCACGAGGTCGTCACCTAGCCCGTAAGGAGGGGCCGTGCAGTACGAGTTGCGCACGCTGGTCATCGAGCCCAGGCGCAAGACCTTCACCAACCTGGCCGAGCGCTACGGCGACCGGCCCGCCTCCCGGTACGAGGAGGGCTCGGTCGAGATCCAGGCGACCGAGAACTTCCACTACCGGCCGCTGTGGGACCCGCAGCACGAGCTGTTCGATCCGCGCTGGAGTGAGCTGCGGCTGACCGACCCGGACAGCTTCACCGACCCGCGGCAGTACTACTACGCCCCGTACGTGACCGCCCGCGCGCACCTGCACGAGGCGTTCGCCGCGACCCTGGACTACCTGGACAAGCGGGGCCTGCTGGCCCGGCTGCCCGGCCCGTGGGCCGCGCTGCTCGGCGGCCTGGTGATCCCGCTGCGGCATTACGAGTCCGGCGCGCAGATGATCTCCACCTACGGCTGCCGGTTCGCCTACGGCAGCACGGTCGAGCAGTGCTGTTCCTACGCGGCCTTCGACCGGGTCGGCAACGCGCAGCTGCTCAGCCGGGTCGGCCTAGCGCTCGGCGACGGCAGCGACGCGCTGCTGGCCGAGGCCAAGGCGGCGTGGACCGGCGCGGCCGCGCTGCAGCCGCTGCGGCGGCTGACCGAGGAACTCCTGGTCGAGAAGGACTGGGCGGTCGCGCTGACCGGCCTGGACCTGACCGATCAGCTGCTGTACGCGCTGGCCTACCGGCACCTGGACGAGGCCGCGCTGCTCGGTGGGGCCGGCGGGTACAGCCTCATCGCCCAGCACCTCGCGGGCTGGTTCGCCGATCAGCGCCGCTGGATCGACGCGCTGCAGGCAGCCTGGGCCGCCGACCCTCAGTACGGCGCGGCCAACGCCGCCGCGCTCGCCGCGGCGGCCGAACAGGTCATGCCCCGCGCGCAGGTCGCGGTCGGCGCGCTGGCCGCCGCCGCCGACGAGCTGGTCGGGGCCGACTGCGGGCCGGCCGTGGCCGCGGCCGCGCAGGCTGCCCGCGACCGGATCACCGCCCTGACCGCACCGAAGGAGGCCCGATGACCACCCCCACCAAGAAGGTCCGCGAGGTCGGCGTCGACCTCCAGGAGAGCGAGGAGAACCGGGCCATCATCGAGGCCGTCGAGGCCGACAACGCCGACTGCGCGGTCCGGCACATGCCCGGCCTGGTCCGGATTACCACGCCCGGCCGCCTGGTGATCAACCGCACCAGCGTGGAGAGCCGGCTGGGCCGGGACTGGGAGACCCACGAGTTCCAGCTGGCCATCGTCTCCTACTTCGGCCACATCGCCGAGTGGGACGACGACCAGATCGTCATCCAGTGGGACCACTGAAGGAGCGCCGCGCCATGACCGCTACCCCACGCAAGCTGTCGATGAAGCAGCGCTACGCCGCGCTGACCCGCGACCTGGACTGGGACCTGTCCTACGTCGACCCGGCCGAGGCCTTCCCCTACACCACGTTCGAGGGCATCACGGTGCACGACTGGTCGCAGTGGGAGGACCCGTTCCGGCTGACCATCGACGCCTACACCAAGTACCAGGCGGAGAAGGACAAGCGGCTGTACGCGGTGCTCGACTCCTTCGCGCAGAGCCAGGGGCACCTGCAGCTCGCAGACCCCAGGTACCTGAACGCGATGAAGCTGTTCCTGCAGGGCGTGACGCCGCTGGAGTACGCCGCGCACCGCAACTTCGCGTTCCTGGCCCGCTTCCTGAACGGCCCGGGACCGCGCTTCGCGGCGCTGTGCCAGTGCGAGGACGAGATCCGGCACGCCCAGACCGAGATCCACACCCTGTCCAACTACAACAAGTACTACGGCGGCATGCACAACTGGCACGCCCAGCACGACCGGGTCTGGTACCTGTCGGTGCCCAAGTCCTACTTCGACGACGCGCTGTCGGCCGGCCCGTTCGAGTTCCTCATCGCGATCGGCTTCTCGTTTGAGTACCTGCTGACCAACCTGCTGTTCGTGCCGTTCATGAGCGGCGCCAGCTTCAACGGCGACCTGCCCACGATGACGTTCGGCTTCTCCGCGCAAAGCGACGAGAGCCGGCACATGACCCTCGGCCTGGAGGCGATCAAGTTCCTGCTGGAGCAGGACGCCGGCAACGTACCGATCATCCAGGACTGGATCGACAAGTGGTTCTGGCGAGGGTACCGGGTGACCTCGCTGGTCGCCCAGATGCTCGACTACATGCTGCCGCGGAAGGTGATGAGCTGGAAGGAGGCGTTCGAGCTCTACTTCGAGCAGCAGATGCTCGGCGGCCTGTTCCCGGACCTGAGCTACTACGGCATCAAGCCGCCGCGGCACGTGTCGCAGGCCATGGCCGAGAAGGATGTGCTCAGCCACCAGGTGTACTGGACGCTGTACCAGTTCAGCTTCGCCGCCGCGTTCACCACGACCATCCCGGACGAGGAGCACCTGGACTGGCTCTCGGCGCAGTACCCGGACACCTTCGACCGCTACTACCGGCCGCTGTGGGACAAGGCCAGGCGGGTGGTCGACAGCGGCGGCCGGTTCTTCTACCAGGGGCTGCCGCAGCTGTGCCAGGTATGCCAGATCCCGATGCTTTTCAGCGAGCCCGGCGACCCGGCCATGCTGTGCCAGCGGCACTCGGTCTACCGGGGTGAGCGCTACGACTTCTGCTCCGACGGCTGCCAGTGGATCTTCGACCGGGAGCCGGAGAAGTACGTGCAGGCCTGGCTGCCGGTGCACCAGATCTACCAGGGCAACTGCGGCGGCCCGACGGTGCCCGACGTCCTGGCCTGGTACGGCCTGGCCGAGGGCGACAGCGGCGAGTACGAGGGCTCGGTCGAGCAGGCCGACTGGAAGCGGTGGCACGCCAGCCCCGCGGAGAGGAGCTGACCATGGCCGTCCGTGCCGTCGGCGACTACGACTTCCCGTCCCGCTCCCGCCAGGAGCTCTACGGTGACGACCAGCTGGTCCACCTGTGGTGGCGGAACAACATGTGGTTCTGCGCCGCCGCCTGCTTCCGCGCCCCCAAGGCGATGACCTGGGGTGATTTCCGCGCCGGAATGGTCGACCCGCTGTTTTCCTGCGATCCGGACTTCGGCCCCCGCACCCGGTTCGAGTGGTCGGTGGACGACCAGCCGGTCACCCCGGCCGACAGCCAGACCCTGGCCGAGCTCGGCGTCGGGCACAAGAGCCTGATCGCCTGCCGGTCGCTGGGCTGAGGAGGCCACCGTGCCCGTGGTGACCGTGCAGCCCGGCGGCCAGCAGGTGCCGATCGGCGACGGCGAGACCGTGCTGGCGGGCCTGTTCCAGGCCGGCTACGCCTACACGGTCGGCTGTCGGCGCGGCGGCTGCGGCATCTGCAAGGCCGACCTGCGCCACGGCACGGTGAGCTACCGCAAGGCCATCGCCGGCACCGTGCTCACCGAAGCCGAGCGGGCCGGCGGCACCTGCCTGACCTGCCGGGCCGTGCCCGACGGGGACGTGACCATCGCGCTGCGCACGGGACCGCTCCGCCGCACCAACCCCTTCCTGGCCTTCGGCCACGCCACTTCACCCTGAATCTGCGAAAGGACCACTGCCATGCCACTGTCTGGCGTCCTGCGCCTGGGCTACGTTCACGCCCGGGTCACCGACCTGACCGACGCGAAGAGCCATTACGGCAACACCATGGGCCTGTACCCGGTCCACGAGGAGACCGGCCTGGTCTACTACAAGGGCTGGGACGAGCACGACCACCACTCGGTGGTGCTGGAACAAGGCGGGGTCGGCCTGGTCAAGCTGGGCTTCAAGGTCGCCGACCCAGGCGACATCGACACCATCGAGACCGCCGCCCAGGCGTTCGGCTGCGTGTCCGAGCGTATGTCGGCGGGGGAGAACCTCGAGGTCAGCGACGGCCTGCGGATCGTCACCCCGTCCGAGCACGTGATCGAGATCTATCACGGCATGACCGCGGTCGGCACCGAGGTCGGCACCCACAACCCCGACGTGTTCCCCCGGCACCTGGTCGGTGTGGGCGCCCCGCGGATCGACCACGCGCTGATCACCGCGGCCGATGTCAAGGAGATGGACCGGTTCTTCCAGGAGGTGCTGGGTTTTTACGCCACCGAGCGGGTGGTCACCTCGCTGGACGAGGACGCCGACTACATCGGCACCTGGATGACCGCCGGCAACACCGTGCACGACATCGCGGTGATCAGCGGCCCGAACGGCAAGCTGCACCACTTCGCGTTCGAACTGCTCGACTGGTCGGAGATCAAGCGGGCCGGCCAGTTCTTCGCCATGGACGACGTGTCGGTCGACATCGGCCCGACCCAGCACGGCATCACCCGCGGTGAGACCATCTACTTCTTCGACCCGGCCGGCAACCGCAACGAGGTCTTCGCCGGCGGCTACATCGCCTACCCCGACCGTCCGACCATCAACTGGACCGTCGATCAGCTGGGCAAGGGCATCTTCTATATCCAGCGGGAGCTGAACGAGCGGTTCACCACGGTACTGACCTGAACTGTCCGCGGGGACGGCGCGGCCGCGCCGCCCCCGCTGCCGCGAGGGAGCGCGATGCCGCCCATTCACCGGATCACCATCGAGCCCGTCGGCCGCGTGGTCGACTGCCGGGAGGACCAGACCATCCTGGACGCGTGCCTGCGAGCGGGTGTCTGGGTGCCGCACTCGTGCACCCACGGCACCTGCGCGACATGCAAGGCCGAGGTGCTCGACGGCGACGTCGAGCACGGTGCCGCGTCGTCGTTCGCGCTGATGGACTTCGAGCGGGACGAGGGCCGGGCGCTGCTGTGCTGTGCCACCCCGCGGTCTGACGTGGTCATCGAGGCGGACGTGGACGTCGACGAGGACGTGCCGGTGCACCCGGTGCAGGACTACACCGGCACGGTGCTGAGCATCGACAACATCGCCGCCGAGACCCGGCGGATCATGGTAGAGCTCGACCGCGACCTGGCGTTCAACGCCGGGCAGTACATGTCCTGGCAGGTGCCGTTCGCGCCGGGACTGACGCGCACCTACTCGCTGGCCAACCCGCCGAGCCAGCCGCGCGTGCTCGAGTTCCAGGTGCGCCGCACGCCGGGCGGCCGGTGCAGCGAGGGCTGGCTGTTCCGCAGCCTGTCGGCCGGTGACACGGTGGCGCTATCCGGGCCGTACGGCCGGTTCGTCCTCCGCACCTCCCGTCCCGAGCCGGCTGTGCTGATCGCCGGCGGTACCGGGATCGCGCCGATCACGTCGATGATCAAGCACGCGCTGCTCGACGGCGCGCCCGCCGGCCCGCTGACCCTCTACCACGGCGCCCGCGACCAGGCATGGCTCTACGACACGGAGCTGTTCCGCGAGCTGGAACTGGCCTTCCCGCAGCGGTTCAGCTACCGGCCCTGCCTGGCCGACGAGGTCGCCACCGGGTTCTCCTCCGGGCTGGTCACCGACGTGCTGGCCGCCGATTATCCGACCCTGGCCGGCCACATCGCCTATGTGTGCGGGCCGCCCGGCATGGTGGAGGGGGCCCTGCGCACCCTGATGGGAAAGCGGCTGTTCCCGCGCGACATTTACCGCGAGGAATTCCTGGACGAAGGCGACAAGGCCACCGGCGGAATGCGCTCGCCGTTGCTGCGACGCTGAACCCTAGCTGGCGGGGTGCCAGGGCAGGCGGTAGGCGCGGTAGGTGCTCATGCCAGCGGGGAGTTCGGAAGGGCTGACCAAGCGCTACGGGGACCACCGCGCTGGCCGGTATCGACCTCGAGGTACCGGCCGGGACCGTCCTCGGGCTGCTCGGCCCGAACGGAGCCGGCCAGACGAACATCGGGATTTGACATTTCTTTGGCCCTTGCCTGCCGGGCGTTGATGACTGTGTTCAGCCGGGCGTCGTGGTCTGGCCGATGTGGTCCAGTGCCCAGAGCGCCCATTGGTGGAGGGTCTGGTAGGAGCGCAGGCCATATTCGGCGACGAGGCGGTTGATGGGCGGCGGGGTTCCCGGTTCGGCGCTGGCGTCGAACTTCTCCACCTGCTCGCGCAGGGCGCTGAGCATCGCGTCGCTGTCCGCCGCGAGCTGGTGCAGCACCGTGCGCGCCTCTTGTGGTTCCAGGGCGGGCAGCAGGAACAGGCGCAGGACGAACTCGTTGCGGACCTGGAAGACTTCCGGCGGGTGGCGCATCCACCGGCGCAGTTCCGCGCGTCCGGCGTCGGTGATCGCATAGGTCCGGCGCCCGCGGGGGCCTTGGTCGACGACGGCTGCCAGGCCGGCGTTTCTGAGCTGGTTGAGCTCAGGGTAGATCTGGCTGTTCTGGGCGTGCCAGGCATAGCGCTGCAGGACCCGCTCGAACTTGCGGGTCAGCTCGTACCCGCTGGCTGGTTCCTCCGCCAGCAGGCCGAGCAGTGCGTGCCGCAGGGACATCAGCCACCTCCGTGTGCCTGGCATCAAGAATATTACCTCTTGAGATTGACATCTAGAAATTTAGATGTCAATCTCAAGGCATCATCCGGCGAGCGGCCCGTGCAAGGGGACCTCGCGGCCAGTCACCAAGGAGGGAACATGATCGCCACAGCGGCCACCGGCCTGGCCGGTGTCATCGTGCTGGCGGCAGCCGGCGCGCTCGGGTACCGCAAGGTGTGCCAGCGCCGCGCCGCCCGCGCGCTCACGATCGGCACGGCACGGGGGATCGCCGAGAGCGGGTACATCCAGATCGGCGGCATCGGACAGTGGATCCAGGTCAGGGGCGAGGACCGCGCCAACCCGGTGCTGCTGTTCCTGCATGGCTCCGGCATGACCATGACCCCGTTCACCCCGGTCTACCGGGACTGGGAAAAGCACTTCACCGTCGTCCAGTGGGACCGGCGCGGCACCGGCAAGACGCTGCGCTGCAACCGCGGGGACAGTGACCGGCTGACCTTTGACCTGATGGCCGCGGACGGCGTCGAGGTCGCCGAGTACCTGTGCCAGCGCCTGAATACCGACAAGGTGATCCTGCTCGGGCACTCTCAGGGAACCATCGTCGGGGTGATGATGGCGCAGCGGCGGCCCGACCTGTTCCACGCCTACGTCGGCACCGGGCAGGTCGCCGACATGGCACGCAACGAGGCCGAGTCCTACCCGCTCGCCGTGCAGCGCGCCCGCGCGAGCGGCCGCGGCAAGGCCGTCAGGGAACTGCAGAAGATCGGCGCGCCGCCCTACCCCGCAGCGCGGACCTGGCTTATCAAGCAGCGCTGGAGCTTCGACACCGACCCCGAGCTCCGCGCCTGGGGGAAGAAATCCCTCCGCATGCTGCTGACCGCGCCGGACATGTCGCTCAGGGACATCTACCGGTTCAACCTCGCATTCACGTTCTACCCGCAGCCGCTGTACGAGGAGACGATGCGCTGGGACGCCCGGCAGCACGGCACCCGGTTCGCCGTCCCGTTCTTCCTTCTCCATGGCGACGCCGACCAGCACACGCTCACCAACCTCGCCCGCGAATACTTCGCTGCCGTCGAAGCACCCAGCAAGGACCTGGCGCTCCTGCCCGGCGGCGGCCACTGCGCCGTGCTCATGCAGCCCGCCACGTTCCTCACCGAACTTCGCGCCCGGCTGGACCCGCTCACCGCCACCCCGCTGACAACCTGCTGACGACGGCCAGCCAGAGGGGCAGCCTCGGCGCCACGCGAGGGCGTCGTGGCTGCCTCTGCGGATGTCGCGGGCCTAGGTCGCGAGCGCTGCCACCGCGGCCTCCACCGCGGCGCCGATGTCCGCCTTCGCGCCGAGGGCGCGCAGGGCACGGCCGATGGCCGTGACCGCGATCACCGGGCTGAGCGGGTAGGCGGCCGGGCCCATGTGCCCGATCT
>JBKQQQ010000120.1:0-4014 GCA_052144275.1 Streptosporangiaceae bacterium | reverse complement strand
TTGCTAGCTGCGGCTGGTGACCCAGGCTGCGATCAGGTCCGCGGCCTGCGCCCGCGCGCCCGCGGGCTCGGTCAGGTAGTGATCGGCCTTGACGAACTCCAGGGTCTTGTCCGCCGCGGCGATCGCGTCGCACAGGGCGCGGGCGTCGCTGTCGTAGACGCAGGCGTCCGCCGTGGCGTGCACTACGAGCGCCGGCGCGGTGATCCGGGCCAGGTGCGGTGCCGCGGTGCACTGCGAGGTGCGCAGGCTCCACATCGAAAGCCAGCTGCGCAGCGTGCTGACGGTGCCCACGCCGAAGACCCCGTAGTTCGCCCGCATCGGGTCGCCAAGGTAGCACCAGTTCGGCCGCCGGTCCGACGGTTCGATCGACGGGTCGATCATGCGCAGGTCAGCCCAGCTGCGCGAGACGGTGAACAGCCGGTCCCTGGCGCGCGTCCCGGCCAGCCGGTCCAGCTGGTTCAGGGCCCAGCCGGTGATGCGCTCGTTACGGTCTCGCTGCGCCGCCCGGTAGCGGAGCTGGAAGTCCGCGCTGAAGGGCGGCCCGTTGCGGAGGCCGTACGGGTCAAGAGCCGGGTCAGCCGACAGCGGATCGCTCTCGTCGGTCACCGACGGATCGAGCCAGGCCGTCAGGACCTCGGGCCGGCCCGAATGCGCGGCCAGCGCGATGTACAGGTCGCCGGGCGGGAGATCCTCGATGGCCGGCACCGGCCGCATCCCGGCGACCGGCCTTACGTTGGGCTCGATGGCCTGGGACTGGTATGCCGCCATGAGCGAGCCGCCGCCGGAGTTACCCAGCAGCACCACCCGTTCGGCACCTGCTTGCTCGCGCAGCCAGCGCACCCCGACGCCGATCTCGGCCAGCGCGTGGTCGAGCAGGAAGTGCGCCTCGTTGCCACGGAATCTGGTATTCCAGCCGAGAAACCCGAAGCCCCGTTCGGCCATGAAGCTGGCCAGGTAGTGCTCGCTGAAGTCCACGTTGTAATGCGTGGCGATGAACGCCGTCGGCGGCAAGGTGCCAGCCGGACGATGGTAAATGCCCTGGCACGGATGCCCGCCCGCGCCAGCCCGGGGCACCAGCGGCGACGGCAGCCCGACGAACTCCCGCACGATCTCGGTCACCGGCCGCTCCGATCCGCCGCTGCCTGTCCCGCAGCCGGGTCGGTGGGCCCCCGGTACCTTCTTGCGTACCCTGTGTGCCCCCGACTCCCGGCTGCCGCTCCCTGGCGCTGAACTGAAACTGAGTTTAGATTTAGTTGTGACGGTTAGGCCAGGATTCCGCGCGCATCGGGGAGGACTTCATGGAGTGGCGGAACGGGGAGTTCGATCTCGGCGGCGTCAATCACCTGGCGCTGGTCTGCTCGGACATGAAGCGGACCGTGGAGTTCTACACCCAGGTCCTCGGCATGCGGCTGATCAAGACGCTTGACCTGCCGGGCGGCGCGGGCCAGCACTTCTTCTTCGACATGGGCGGCGGCAACGCGCTGGCGTTCTTCTGGTTCCCCGACGCCCCCGACCCGGTCCCGGGCATCTCCGCACCGGTGACCGTGCCGGGCCTGGGGGAGTGGACCAGCGCGGTCGGCTCCATGAACCACGTCGCGTTCAACGTGCCCGAGGAACGGTTCCTTGAGTACCGCGCCAAGCTGAAGGCCAAGGGCGTGCGGGTGAGCCCGATCCTCGACCACGACGACAGCGAGTTCGGCGTGGCCAGGGAGCTGCACCCCGGCGTCTTCGTCCGCTCGTTCTACTTCCAGGACCCGGACGGCATCCTGCTCGAGTTCGCCTGCTGGCGGCGGGCCATGGGCCAGCCGGGCGACGTGCGGCACGAGCCAAAGACTGCGGCCGAACGGACCGGCGTCCGAGTCTAGACAGGTGCCATCCCTGGTCCATGTCCTGGAGCGGCTGGCCGGCCGGGACAGGCTGGTCTCTTGAAGACGCGCAAGGGCCGGCAGACTGACGAGGCCTTCCGCGACGCGGCCCGGCTTGTCTTCGCTCGCGACGGTTACCTCAACGCCAAGATCAGTGACATAGCCGCGGCGGCCGGCCGGTCGGTGGCGTCCTTCTACAACTACTACGACACCAAGGCCGACTTGCTCATCGCCCTGGCCGAGGAATTCCATGCCGAAGCCACCCAGCTCGTGGTCCTGCCCTACCGGGCCGGCCTGGCCGGCGAGGAGGCGCTGCGCGAGGCGGTAACCGGCTTCTGGCGGACTTACGCCAAGCGGCGCGGCGAGCTGATCGGTATTTTCCAGGCGGCCATGATCGAGGGACGATTCCGGGACCGGTGGCTTGAGCTGCGGGGTGAGGCCATCGCCCGGATCGCGACCGCCATCAGGGCAGCGCAGTCGGACGGCTATTGCCCGGGCGTCGATCCGTTGCTGACCGCCTCGGCCCTGTCGGCCATGCTGGAGCACTTCTGCTACATCTGGCTCGGGCAAGGCGGCGAGAAAGACATCCCGTTTGATGACCAGCGGGCTCTGGACGCGGTGTGCACCATCTGGGTGAAGGCCGTGTACTGGCGGGGCGAAGACCATTAAGGACCCGCGGGTGCCGCGGCCCGCGTGCGAGCATGCCGGAACAGGTCAGCGCCGCGCCCGGCGGCCTCGGTGGCGGTCACCCTGGGTTCTTGAATTCGATTCTAATGCGGAAACTGCGCTTCATTCGGAGAACGCATGCACGCATTCAATAGAAGATGATCTTGTCGTGTCGGCGCGATAGTGCTTGACTCGAATTGCTAGGCGCACTCCGCGGCCCGAGCCACAGAGGGGAATGACAGGCGGTGACCCGACGTGTCACAAAGTGACACGAGTCAACGCCAACAGCAGTGACGACAAATTGTCGTTCCTGCCGGCCGGGTAGCACGCTCATGAGTGCCGCGCTGCGGGCGGCCGTACCGATCACGCAGCCGCGGTTAGATCGCCGGCGGCGCGCGAATGCAGGCCGCGGCTGGTTCGTCGGCGGGCGCGAATACCTGACCGCAAAGAAATGCGGAACGGAGAAGCTCATGCATGTACGGATGAACATGCTGGCCGGAGACCCAGCCCGTCTGGGCGAGGTGACCCGCTATCTCGAGGGAACCGTGCGGTCGCACGTAGAGGGCCAGCACGGTAACCGGGGCCTGGCCTGCCTCACCAACGCCGACCTCGGCGTTTGCATAGTCGCGTCGTACTGGGACACGCTCGACGCCATGACCGCCAGCGAGCAGACCGTACAGGTCTCACGCAAGGAGGCGACCGAACTGCTCGGGGGCACCGTGACGGTCGAGCACTATGAGGTACCTGTCTTCGTCCGCCGGAGCCGTCCGCAGGGCGGAGCCGGCGTGCGGCTGAGCCGTCTCGACTGCGCTCCCGCCAGCATAGACACGCTGATAGAGGAATTCAGGAACACCGGCGTACCAGCGCTCATGGACATGCCCGGCCTCTGCAGCGCTCATATGCTGGCCGACCGGGCCACCGGGCGCTGCATCGTGATCACCGCGTGGGATGACATGGACGCCCTGGCCGCCAGCCGCTCGGCCACCGCAAGGCTGCGCGCTGACGTCGCCGCGGTGACCCACCTTCAGGTCCGCTCGGTGGAGGAGCACCAACTGGTGTTCTCGTCCGTGCGCGATGGCGACACCCGGAGCCTCATCGAGCGGAACATCGAGCTCTGGAACGCCAGGGACCGTGAGGGCTGGATGGCAGGTATGGACCTGCACCGGCTGGAACTGCAGGCGCCGGGTGGCATGCGGCTGACCGGCCGGGAAGCCGCGGACGCGATCTGGAGTACCTGGATCGGGGGATTCCCGGACAACCGGCTGGAGATCATCACCATCCACGCCGACGACCGTGGCGGTGTGCACGAGGGCCGCTTCGTCGGCACGCATGCCGGTACGCTCCGCGGCCCGGCGGGCGAGATCGCCGCGACCGGCCGGACGGTCGACGCGCGCTTCACCGGCGTCTACGAATTCGAGGAGGGCAAGATCACCAGCTTCCACCTGTACTTCGACCAGGCGGAACTGTTCACTCAGCTCGGCCT
>JBKQQQ010000119.1:0-5895 GCA_052144275.1 Streptosporangiaceae bacterium | reverse complement strand
AGGAGTTCTTCGGCGTCGGCGGGCTGGATGCCGGGTGAGTGCCTGGTCCCGGTCTCGTTCCAGTCCCATTCCCGGCCACCGCCCGGATACAGCTTGAAATCCTTCCCCGCGCCGATCCCCTCGACCTCCATGCGGCCCCAGGAGACCGCGAGGATCCTGGGTGATCTCATCCCGTCGTTCATGACCAATCTCCGGACTGACCTGGGACCAAAGCCCATTGTGCTCTTGCTGCGGGCCAGGGACCGTGGTATCGGCTAGACCGTGAACGGCCCTAGGACTTCAGTCACGCCCACCCTGGGCGCGGCGGGCGAGTGGAGGCATGCCGATGAGCATCGCACGCCGGATCGCGGAACTGTATAACGTCAAGATGAACGCGGTGCTGGACCGTGCCGCAGATCCACGTGAGCTGGTGGACTACTCCTACGTTCAGCTGCAGGAACTGCTGGCCGAGGTGCGCCGCGGCGCGGCCGGGATCGCAGCCAGCCGCGAACGGGCGGAGCTGCGGGTGAGCGGTCTGCAGCAGGCCGCGGACCGGCTGGGCGAGCAGGCGGAACAGGCGGTGCTGGCTGGCCGGGAAGACCTGGCCCGGCAGGCGCTGGCCCGCCGCACGGCGATCTTGGCTCAGGTTTCCCGGTTGCGGGAACAGCAGGCCGCATTGCGCGCAGAGGAAGAGAAGATGACCGATGCCGGGCGCCGACTGCAGGAGAAGATCGAGGCGTTCGGCATGCAGAAGGAAGCGATCAAGGCCGCCTACACCGCGGCGCGCGCCCAGGCCAGCATCGCCGAGACCTTCGCCGGAATCTCCGGCGACGTGACGGACGCCGACGTGGCCGCCCGCCGTGCGGAGGATCAGCAGGCCGACCTGGAGGCACGAGCAAGCGGGCTCGATGACCTGCTGACACCGGGTGCCGCGGGGAGCGCCTTCACGCTGAGCGATGAGCAGTTCCAGGCACAGCTGGATCAGATCAGCAGACGCGCGGAGGTGGATGAGGAACTAGCCCGGCTCAGGGAACGGCTGGCGGCTGGCGCCGGCCAGGGACACCGGACCGTTCCGCATACCGCTGACTTGCGCATCGAGGCATGGGCGCCGACACGGGAGGCGTGCCTGGCCGAGGCGGTACTGGGACTGGTGGACAGTTTCGCGGTCGTTGCGGCTGCCCGGCCCCGGCACACTGCCGAGCGGCGCTTCCTCGCGGGCTCAGATGAGGACCTGCTGGTGGCGATCATCGATGAGGTGATCTACCGGCTGGACGCCGATGGCGAGATCCCGGTCGCCGTGACCGTCCGGCCGGCGCCGGACGGCGGGGTCGTCCTGGTCTTGCCGCTGGCCGAGGTGAGCGAGGCGGAGATCACCGGGGCGGCGCCGAAGGCAGCGTCGCTGCACGACCTGCGCTGCGCGCCGGACGCGGCCGGCCGGTGGTCATGCGGGATCACCATCGACGTGTAGCAGCTCGCGCACCCCGCGGTCGCGTACTGGGCGGTGGCCGTTCCCTGCGCGGCCGCGTTCATGGCCGCGCTCCTGGCTCACGAGCTGGCGCATTCGCTGGAGGCCCGCCGCTGCGGAGTACCGGTCACCTCGACCACGCTGTGGGCCCTCGGCGGGGTGTCCGAGCTCGGCAGCGAGCCGCCGACCGCCCGGGCTGACTTGCGGATCGCCGCAGCGGGGCCGGCCACAAGCCTGGCCGCCGGGCCGATAATCGGCGGGCTAGCCGCGGCGGTCCGCGGCGGGGGCGGCCCGGCCATCGCCGTCGCCGCGCTCGGCTGGCTGGCTGGCCGCGATGAACGTCCTGCTCGCGGCCTTCAACCCGCTCCCCGGAGCCCGCTTGACGGCGGGCGGATCCTGCGCGCGATCCTGTGGCGGCGCCACGGCGACCGGGTCCGCGCCGCGCAGTCGGCCGCCGCGGCGGGCCGCGCCATCGACGCGGGGCTCATCGCCGTCGGCATCGGTGAGGTTCTGATCTGGGCGGATACCAGCGGCCTGCGGCTGGCCCTGATCGGCATGTTCGTCATGAGCGCGGCCGCCGCCGAGGCCACGGCGGGAACTGTGGCCGCCGCCCTTGCCGGGCTGCGAGCCGGGACGTGAAGACCCTAGACCCGGACATCGGCGGCACCTGGATGAGCGTCTCGGACTTCATCGACCGGATCGCCCTGAACTCAGCGCAGACCCGGTTTCCCGTCATCGGCCCCGGCGGATCGCTGGCCGGGGTTACCGGGATCAGCAGGCTCGCCCGGGTCCCGCCGGCCAGCCGGGCCAGCACCATGCTCGGCCAGATCATGACTCCGGTCCCGCCCGCCTACCTGGCCGCCACCGGCGATCCGACCGCCCCGCTGCTCAACCGCCCGCCGCTGACCGAAGACCTGGCGCCATCATCCTCAGCGACGGGAAGATCACGGGCGTCGTCACGGTCCCCCACCTGCGCCAGATAGTCCGCCGGGAAGCACTACGCGTCCCCGGCCCCGGTAACCAGCCCGGCGGGCCAGGACCTACCCGTTCAAGGCGGGGCCATGCGGGAAGTGGCTGATGAACCAGTCCCTGGCCAGCGCGGCGGCGGCTTCGAGGGTGCCCGGTTCCTCGAACAGGTGGGTGGCACCGGGCACCACAGCGAGGTCGTTCTCGCAGCGTAGCTCTGCCTGGGCCCGGCGGTTGAGGTCCAGCACCACCCCGTCACTCCCGCCGACGATGAGCAGCGTCGGCGCCGTCACGGCCGCAAGCCGGGGTCGGGCAAGATCCGGGCGGCCGCCGCGGGAGACCACGGCCGCGATGCCAGCGCCGGGCTCGGCCGCCGCCCGTAGCGCCGCCGCGGCGCCGGTACTGGCACCGAAGTAGCCGACCGCGGCTTGTGCCGCACGCGGCTGGGCGCGCAGCCATCCGGTGACCTCAGCCAGGCGCCGGGCGAGCAGGCCGATGTCGAACACGTTGGCCCGGTCGAGTTCCTCTTCGGGGGTGAGCAGGTCGAACAAGAGCGTGCCCAGGCCGGCATCGTTCAGGACGCCGGCGACATACCGGTTGCGGGGGCTGTGCCTGCTGCTGCCGCTGCCATGGACGAAGACCACGATCCCCCGGGGGTTCTCCGGCACGGCCAGGTAGCCGGCCAGCCGGACGACGCCGGCGCGGGGCTCCACTTCCTCGCTGCGGGCCGGCGGGTCAGCGATACTAGCGGCGTGCGCGGTGCTGGCTTGCGCCGGGTCCTGCAGCGCGGCGGCGCGCTCCAGGCAGGCGATGACCTCGTCGTCAGATACCGGGGGGGAACCGCCAGGATCCGGAGACGCGATCCTCGGCGCCCTTGTTCTGGCCCGGTGAAGGATGCTTTACCGCCCTCGTGGATTGAGCTTGGGGCCTGTTGAATGTCCGCAGAACGGTTGAGGGTAATGGTGACGGTGCGGGCTTTGGCAGTGCGCCTGGCTGTCATCCCGGTTCCTCGAAGGTAGTTGACGATCGCAAGGGAGAATGCAGATCATGGTCGGCCGAGTCAGTTCCAGACGGCTCGTGGCCGCGCCCCTGCGACGGCCACGACAAGGACAGAGTTCACGGGCCGACTCGGGCGGCCATGAATCGGAGCGTATGACCGGCCTGGACCCTGGCAAATAGGGCACACCCTAAGACCAGCGGGGCACACCCTTAACGTGGGTCGCCCCAGGCTCTCGCCGGGTCGGCGAGATGTGAGAATGGCGAAATCAAGCGCGATCCGGCGGCAATGCAGTCTGATATCAATGGCCGGCGGCGCAACGACTGTCATGCTGTCCGACCGGGAGCCCAACCATGGCCGAGCCCTCCGCCGTGCTACGTACCGTGATCGCGAGCGACAATTTCCTGACGCGAGAGGGCTTGGGCTGCCTGCTTAGCGGTGTTCGCGGCATCGAGATCGTGGCACGGGTCGACAGCCATCCGGAAACTCTCGCCGCCGTCCGCCAGTACCGTCCTGAGGTGCTCATCGTGGGCATCCGCACCCCCCGCGTTAACGCCGAGGCGGCACTTAGCGCCGCCCAGCAGTTGCGCTCTCAGTACCCGAACATCGGCGTGGTGGTTATCGCTGAAGTCGGCGACGGGTACGCCCTCGAACTCCTGCGCAGCGGAGCCGCGGGCGTTGGCTACCTCCTTGACGACCGGATCGGCGATCTCGAAACTCTGCTGAGCGCTGTCCATGGCGCTCTTGCTGGCGGCTCCGTTCTCGACCCCTCGATCGTGAATGCCCTGGTGCGACGCCGGCTGCCTTCGGCGCTCGACGTGCTGTCAGTGCGGGAACTCAGTGTTCTCGAAGAGATGGCATGCGGTTACTGCAACGATGAGATCGCCCGGCACCTGATGGTGTCGAAGAAGGCCGTCGAGGGTCACGTCACCGGTATATTCCGCAAGCTCCGGGTACCCGACGCCAAACGCTTCGACCGCCGCGTGGCCGCGGTCCTGACCTACCTGCTAGCAAGCGGAGAACTGGCCAGCCAGGGACCATTCCCCTGAACCGCGTCGTGGCCGATCAGCCCGCTAGGCCGAGGCAGCCGGGCTCATCCTGGTCTGCCACGCAATCCGTCGTTCCCGTATCGTGCGGCGCATCGCCGGCCAGCCGCCAAGCCCGGTCACACTGCTCGGACGGATGACCGAACGGATGACGAGGGGCCCGGAACCCGGTTCACGTGCCTGATGCCTGGTCCCGGGGAGTGACGAACGTGCCCCATCCCGGCACGATGCGGACGTAGCCCTGGTCCGCCAGCATCAGCAGGGCCTTACGCGCGGTGTTGCGGGCTACGCCGTAGGTCTGCATCAGCGTGGTGATGCTGGGTACCGTGGCCGTGAGCTAGCCAGCGCGAGCGACGACGCGCAGGCGCTCGCGGCTCTTCGCGATGCACTGGGTCCGTTCGGTGCGTACCATCCCCGCGGCCTGGCCGAGGCTGCCATCCTGATGTGCGCCTTCCCGCAGTGGGCGGCCTGGCTGCCGGCCGACCGCGGTGCGTGGACAGCGGTGCGGCCAGCTGACTCGATGCCGCCTGGCCCGGAGGCGCGCATGGTCTGGGTGCGGGCCGGAACAGCCGGCGAGCTGGCAAGCCTCATGCAGGCGGCCGATGCCCGGTTGCCTCCCGGCGAAGATCAAGCGCGACGACGGCCGGCGGCCGGCGGGGCGCCTGCGAGTCGGCGTCTGGGGCAGGCCGGGGGTTTGGAATGCCGAACGGGCGGCCTCACCAGCCCGGCAACGCGGTAGGCGCTAGCTGGGAGGCGCCCACCTGGGCGGTTCGGGACCGAGATGGAGTTCCCGTCAACTGCGGGAAGACGGGAAGACGGGAAGGGGTGACGGTGTCGCCGTAACCTTCGCTGCCGTAGCTCGGCTAGTCGGCATGGCCGTCCACACCACACCCAAATGGAATGTTCTGTGTGCCGCCGTTGGGTGAGGTAGTGCTCGGGGTCGGCGTACATGCGGTAAGCCGTGCCCCGTGCGCCCCGCTCGGCCAGGCAGCCCGCCGGCCCCGTGTCCGGGTGTGCTGTGCTCAGGGTGCGGTTGCCAGTTCGCGGGCGATGCCAGCTGCCCAGTCATCGATCTCCGGCCAGTCGCGGAAGTCGCCGTCGGGAAGAGCCGCGCGGGCGGCCGGGAGCTTGCGCAGCGACCGCTCGGCGAAGGTCAGCTTTGCGGGGTCCAGCGCGCCGAAGAAGACGTGGTGACCGCGAGGGTGCAGTGCCTGGGTGAACTCGGGAATCTCTTTCGGCACTGTAACGGTGCGCAGGTCCCGGCCCTTGGCGTCGGCGGGTTCGGTGCCGAGCGGACCGCTGCTGAACAGCCACACCGGCCTGGCGGCCAGGACCTTCGCATTGCGCCGCACGAACTCCGTGGCTTCCTTGCGCCAGTGCAACTCATACGCGGCGCTCCCGATCACGAACGCGTCGTAGCCGGCCAGATCACCCGCATCCTG
>JBKQQQ010000118.1:0-2628 GCA_052144275.1 Streptosporangiaceae bacterium | reverse complement strand
GGCCGCGGCCGACAGGGCCAGGTGGTGGGAGACGGCCAGCCACAAGATGCCCGCGATCGCGGCGGCGATCGTGGCGGCGCTGGCCAGGTCGGCGGCGGCCATGCCGCGCATCTGCCGGGTCGAGATGCGGCGCATCTGTTCGATCCGCTCGTCGTAGAGCCGGTCGTGCCGGGCGCGCAGGAAGGCGGCCAGGCCGAACGCCCGGACCTCTTTGGCGGGATCGCGGCCGGTCAGCAGGCCGGCCAGGCCCTGACCGCCGGCATTGAGCTCGTAGATGGTCGGCCCCGCGCGCTTGCCGCCGCTTGACCGCGACCCGCCAAGCACGTACATACCTTCCATGGTGCCACCCCGGCGCCGTTCAGCATCCCAACCAACCGGTGCCCTCGGCCGTCTCATCATTCAGCCGGGCGCGCGAGCCCTACCGATCGCCCGGGAGTGCACCGGGAGCGTGCAGAATGATGAAGCTCTGGCGGCAGGACAAGCGACCCTGCGCGCTGGCCGCCGTCCCGCTGGCCGCCGTCCCGCTGGCCACGGTCCTGCTGGTGGCCGTCCTGCTGGCCGCGGTCCTGCTGGTGGCTGGCTGCGGCGCCTCGCCCGCGCGCAGCCAGTCAGCTGCCCAGATTCTGGTCGCGTCCGGGTCGCCGGCCACGGTCCCCATCTGGCTGGATTCGCTGCAGATGATCTCGCCCAGTACCGGGTGGGCCCTGCGCTGGACGCAGAATCCCGCCGTAGCCGATGACGGTTATCTGGCGCCCGCCCGCACGACGGATGGCGCGCGCACCTGGACCTCCGTCACGCCGCCGGCCGCACGCGCGCTGCTGGCGGCGCCCGGCACGACGGTCGTGTTGCGAGCACTCGACGGCGAGCACGCCTGGCTGGCGGTGACTGGCCCGGCCCCGGACGGCTCGCCGGTGCACCTCACCGACGTGTTCGGGACGGTCAACGGCGGGCGGACCTGGACCGCGTCGGCGCCGCTGAAGGTTTCCGGCTACGCCGTTTTCCTCAGTTTTGCCGGACCGGAACGCGGCTGGCTGCTGATGACAGACGGCGCCGCGATGCAGCGGCAACCCGTCCAGCTGTACCGGACCACCGACGGGGGGCTTCGCTGGTCTCTCATCGCCCAGACCGCGGGGGCCGGGATAGGAAGCACCGGCCTGCCGGTCGCCTGCGACAAGGCGGACCTGGCGTTCCCGGCCGCATCCGTCGGCTATATAGGCGGTGCGTGCAACGTCCTGTCCGGCGTGCTCCTGGTCAGCCGCGACGGCGGCGTGGACTGGGCGCCGCAGGCGCTGCCCGTCTCGGCCGCCTCCTGTGGCTACGGCTGTCAGGTATCCGGTCCGCAGTTCGCCGGCCACACCGGGTTCCTGGTCATCGACCGTGCGCCCTGGGCGCCGTATTTCCTGGTCAGCCAGGACCTCGGGATGACCTGGCAGAGTGAACCGCTGCCGTCAGGAGCCGGGGAGGACCCGCGGATCCAGTTCTTCGGCCCGCTCAGCGGCATACTCGTCTCCGCCGGTCCCCAGGGAATCATCGGGCACGTGTTCTACACCACGGCAGACGGCGGCCAGACCTGGACGGCGGTCCCGCAGGGCCGCTCCTTCACCCAGCTCGGAATCAGTTTTGACTTCGTCAGCGCGCGGACCGGTTTCGCCTGGGCCCTCGGCGCCGACGCGCAGGGATCGTCATCGCCCGTCCTGTACCGGACCACCGACTCCGGCCGGACCTGGGTACCGTTCACGCCGCACCTGGCCGCCGCCTGACCAGGGTGCCGTCTGCCGGGGTCCGCGTCTCCTCGCCGCGCATCGGCTTACCGGTCCCAGTCCCGGCCGATGAGCATGTAGAGGATGCCGCCCAACGGGAACGAGCTCAGCGTGATGATCGTCCACACCCATTTGGGCAGGAAGCGCGCTTCCTTCGCCCGCGCCAGGTCGTACAGGCAGAAGCCGTCCCAGCCGACGAACAGCACGCCGACCATGATGAGCACGAGGACGTGATCCGGGGTCGCGATCACCGCGCCCGCCCCTTTCAGGTAGTGCGCCGGTGCAGCAGCCAGACGGCCACGCTTAGGGCCGTCACGGCGATAGCCAGGAACAGGCCGCCTTGGATGAACTGCTCGGTCCAGTACCGGCTGGCGGGCAGGTAGGTGACGACGAGCTCCCCTCCGCTGCGCGCGACGCTGAGTACGAAGTCCCCGAGGTGCCCGGTGACCGGCGGCACGGTGCTGACCGCCGCGCCGGGGCACCCGGCCCGGCAGGGGATCCGCATGATGGCCGGCGCCGGGATGCGGATGGGGCCGTTCAGCAGCAGCACTGCGGCGCTGGGTATCTCCCACGCGATATACGCCGTCACCATGGCCCCGATGGTGTTGCGCAGCAGCAGGCCGGCCAGGACCGCGAGCCCGAACGCGCACAGCAGGGAGGTGGTGAACGTCAGGCCCTCGGCGTTGAACGGGGCGGGCTGGAGCCTGGAGGTGACCCGGTCCAGCGGCTCGTGGAACCAGGCCATGACCGCGGTGACCGCCGCGCCGAAGACCACCAGCCCGCCGGTGACCAGCCCCAGCTTGGTGAACAGCCACCTGGTCCGCGGCACCGTCTGGCTCCAGGCCAGCCGCCAGGTGCCCCGCTCGAG
>JBKQQQ010000117.1:0-3476 GCA_052144275.1 Streptosporangiaceae bacterium | reverse complement strand
GCAGGGCGCCGGCCCTCAGCCGCGGCGTCGCCGTGGACCCCATGGCCTGGCAGACCCGTTCGCTGCGGACCGCGGCGGCCAGGGCGATCCTGCGGACGGCGGCGGCCCGGTCCTGGCCGCCGGTCATGGCCCAGCCGACCCTGACGGCCTTTTTCACCAGGGCTTTGGCGTGCGGGCGGCGTTCGGTGTCGTAGCTGGCCAGCAGGTCCTCCCCGGCCCGGCCGGTGAGCACGTAGGCGAGCTTCCAGGCCAGGTTGTCCGCGTCGCGCAGCCCGGCGGCCAGGCCCTGGCCGATGAACGGCGGGGTGAGGTGCGCGGCGTCGCCGAGCAGGAAGACGCGCCCGGTCTGGAAGCGGGACGCCAGCCGGGCCCGGAAGGTGTAGCTGGCGCTGCGGATGATCTCCAGGCCGCCCAGGTCGGTGCGCCCGGTCCAGGGCCGCAGCAGCTGGCCGAGGGCGGCCGGGGTGATCAGGGCGGCTTCGTCCTCGCCGTCGAACAGCCGGAACTCCCAGCGGTACCGGTCGCCGGTGACCTGCATGAAGGTGGCGGCCCGGGCCGGGTCGCAGATCTGCTCCACGCCGTCCCAGGTGTCAAGGCCGGTCTCGACCCGGATGTCGACCACGAGCCAGCGCTCGGTGAAACCCAGGTCGTCCATGGTGATCCCGGCCAGCTCCCGGATCGTGCTGTTGGCGCCGTCACAACCCAGCACGAACCGGCCGGTGAACGTCTGCAGGTCCCCGGCGATGCGGGCGTGCACCCGGACCGGGTCCGCGGTGAGCGGGCCCAGGGCGCCGTCCATCCCGCAGACCTCGGCCCCGCGACGCAATTCGACCAGCGGGTGCGCCTTGACCCGGGCGAGCAGCAGCTCTTCCAGGTCCGGCTGGTGGAACATGTTCGCCTGCGGGAAACCGTGCTCACCGGCCTGGTGCTCCCGCCGGAACTCGGCCATCACGCGGTGCCCGGCGTCGAGCAGGCGCAGTCCGCTGCCGGGCCGGGACCGGTCCAGGAAACCCTCGCTGACGCCGATCCGGTCCAGGATCCTGGCGACCTCGTCGTCCAGGTGCACCGCGCGGGGCAGCGGATGGGGCTGGGCGTTGCGTTCCAGCAGGGTGACAGGGATCCCGGAGTCGGCGAGCAATAGGGCCGCAGTACAGCCGGCCGGGCCGGCGCCGACGACGATGACGGGCTCCTGGGTCGCGGGGTTCTGGCCGTTCATGGTCATGTCTCTTTCTGCGGGTCACTTGTTGGTGGTCTGGGCGGCGGGCGACGGCCCGGAGCGGACGGTGAGGGCAAATCCGGCGACGGCGTCGCGGACCCGGCCGGGGTCGGCGCCGGTCACGGTGACGACCAGCCGCCCGTGTTCGTGCGCCGCGGTGACGCGGGCGTCCGTCAGGCCCGCCGCGGCCAGCGCCTCGGTTATGGCGCGGACGGCGGCGTCGGCGGCCAGCGCGGGCTTGAAGTGCTTGCCCACCTCGGTGACCGGGATCGCGGTGATCGGGTAGATGCGTTTCGGCCGGGCTGCGGGCTCGCCGATGGCGTCGGCGGCCCACGCCAGCAGGTCGGCCTCGTCGACGCGGCCGGGGCCGGCCGGGACGACGTAGGCCACCGGGACCTCGCCGGAGTGCCGGTCGGGGCGGCCGACGGCCACTGCGCCGCGGACGCCGGGGTGACGCAGCAGCGCTTCCTCGATGACCCGGGGGTCGATGTTGTGGCCGCCGCGGATGATGAGGTCCTTGGCCCGGCCGGTGAGGTAGACGAACCCGCCGGCGTCGACGCTGCCGAGGTCGCCGGTGTCCAGCCAGCCGTCCCGGACGACGCCTTCCCGGCTCACCCGGGGGCCGCCGAGATCGGGACCGGTGACGTAGCCGGCGAACACGGCGGGCCCGCCGATCATCAGCTCGCCGGTCTCGCCGGGGGCGCAAGCGGTCCAGGACCTGTCGTCGGCTATCCGGACGGCTTTGACCTGCTGCCCGGGCAGGGCGCGGCCGACCGACCCGGGCCGTTCCTCACCCGGCCTGGTCCAGGTGCTCGCGCAGGTCGCCTCGGTGAGCCCGTAGCCCTCCAGCAGGCGCCGCCCGGTGTGCCGGGCGAAGTCCTCGCGCACCGATGACGGCAGCGGGGACGCACCTGTGATCGGCAGCCGCAGCGAGCTGATATCGGCGTCGACCGGAATCTGGGCCAGCGTGCCGTAGACGGTGGGTACGGCGGACATCGCCGCGATCCGGTAGCGCTCGACGATCTTCCAGAACCTTGTGTACAGGGCCTTGTCGCGGTAGCCCGCCGGGCCCGGCCACACCACCCGGGTGCCGCTGAACATCGGGGCGATGCCGGTGACGATCAGCGCGTTGACGTGGAACAGCGGCAGCCCGCCTAGCACCCCTTCCCCGGGCGCTAGCCCGCTGCACAAGGCGATCCCCTCGGCGCAGGCGAGCTGGTTGGCGTGGGTGTGCGCGGCGATCTTCGGGGCGCCGGTGGTCCCTCCGGTGTGTACGAACGCGGCGAGGTCTTCCGCCGCCGGCGGTTCCGCGCCGGCCAGGCGGTCGGCCGGCTGCCCGGCGATCACGTCGTCCAGGTAGGCCACGACCGGCCCGCGGCCGTTCGGGTTACCGCCGGCAGACGTGTCACCGGTGATGCCCAGGGCGGGCGGGTCGCTGTGCGCGCCGTCGGGCCGCAGCGCGAGGACGGCGGTCATCCCCGCCTGGCGGGCCACCCCGAGCAGCCGCTGCCACAGCTGCGGGTCCAGCTCCGGCCCGGCCGTGACCAGGACGCGTGATCCTGTCCGGCGGATCAGCTCGGCGATCCGCTCCGCGCTGAGCGCGGGGTTGACCGGGGCGGCGATCCCGACGGCCTGCGCGGCCAGGGTGGCGGCGTACAGCATCGAGGTGTTGACGCTGGCCAGCGTCACCGCGTCCTGGCGCCGCACCCCCAGGGCGGTCAGCGCGTTGGCGATCCGGGTCACCGTGCCCGCGAGCTCGGCGTAGGTCCAGGCCAGGCAGCGGGTGTAATCACCAGGGTCGGGGATCCACTGGGTGGCGATGCCGTCGGGCCAGGTGCGGGCGGCGTCCAGTAGCAGCTGGTAGGTTGACTCCGGCTGCGGCAGTATTTCTCGTGTGGTCATGGCAGCTTCCCGATAATCGTGTTGTGCTGGGTGCCGAGGTCGAGCTGCCCGTCGGGCGAGGCGATCGTCGCGGTGATGACGTCGCCGTCACGCAGGTAGCGGGGGTTGGCCGCCTGCCGTGTGAAGAACAGCCTCCATCGGGTGGCGGGCGGCAGCAGCCCGGCGATCGTCCCGGCCAGCTTGGCCGGTGCCTTCAGCGCGGTGCCGCCGGGCGTGCCGGTCAGCAGCAGGTCGCCCGGGGCCATCGGCTGGAACCGGGACAGCAGGGTCAGCGCGTGGGCCGGACGGACGATCATGTCCGCCGCGGTGTTGTCCTGCCGGACCTGCCCGTTCACCGACAGCGTCAGCCGCAGCGAGC
>JBKQQQ010000116.1:0-8250 GCA_052144275.1 Streptosporangiaceae bacterium | reverse complement strand
GGCGCGGTCATGTACAGCGCGTAGGACTGCGGGCCCGCGGACGTATGCAGCACGAAGAGCAGGTCGATGGCCTGCTGCTCGACCCCCGACTTGACCCAGGTGAACTTCCAGTAGGCGCCTGGCGTGTTCCGGATGGTTATGGCCGCCAAGCCGAGCCGGTGGTAGCCGGGGAAGCCGGATATCGACCGTTCCTCGATGTACTGTGCTTCCCTCAGCATGTCGTTCGGGTAGGTGTGCGGCGTGAGATCGATGAGGATGTTCGTGTTCGGCTCGGCCGGATCCCTCAGGTATGTCTGGTAGCCGCTCGTCGATTCTTGCCAGCTGGTCGGCGCGGCCAGGCTGAATCCCGCCGCCTCGTTGGCCGCGGCCGGCTGGGAGATCGTCGTGAACCCGTTGGGCAGCGGTCCGGTGGCCGGCACGTTGATCGCGTTCACGATCTGCGGGGCATTCTTGGCCGACGGGAGGGTGGCCGTCGATGACCCGGACGCCGACCCCGTAGCCGATGTGCTGCCCTGCGGTGAGCCGGAATGGTTCTGGTGCAAGAGCACGACGGTGGCGGCACCCGCCCCTGCGCCGATTATCGCCAGGGCAGCGATGGCGATCTTCCACCCTGCTCCCGAGCGCTTGCGCTGGGGCGTCTCGTACCCGGTGCCGGACCAGGGCGCCGGGCCGGGAGGCTGATGGGACGCCGAGCCCGACCATGACGATGGGCCATAGCCCGGCTGGGGCGCCTGCGCCGCGCCGGAGCCGGCCTGGGACGCCGGCGCCGCGGACGACGCCGATGCGGACTCGGACCAGGCCGAGCCGGAGCCCGGCTGAGGGGCCGCTCCGGATCGGGGCGACGGGTCGTACCAGGACGAGAAATCGGCCGGTGGTCCCTCCGGCCGGGCCGCGGACCCGGCCGAGGCCTCCGGTGGGTACCCGGTGCCCGCGCCCTGCCCCCAGCTGCTGCCCGGCGGCGGGTAACGCGGTGGGTCACCCTGAACCGGCTGCGGCGTGGTCGGGGCGGTCTGCGCGGCCGACGCCAGGCCGCCCGCCAGCGGGTCCGTGCCTGCGGCCGGCGGCTCCTTCGCGATCGTCTGCTCGGCCGAGGCGAAGTCCAGCGAGGTCGCGTCCGGCTGAGGCAACCGAGGCGGAACCGATCCGGGCTGGGGCGATCCGGGCTGGGGCGATCCGGATCCGGGCTGGGCCCAGTCAGGCTGAGCCCAGTCAGGTTGGGGCGGCGCCGGCCGGGACGAGGCCGAAAGCGCGGTGGGCTCGTATCCGGCGGGTGCGCCGGGCGGTTGGTCCGCCAGCAGCGGCAGTACGTCGTTGATCATCCGCTCGGCTTCGCTGGCGTCTGGCCGGTCTGCGGGCTCGCGGCGCAGCAGCGCGGCGATCACGGGGCCGAGCGCGCCCGCCGTGGGTGCCTGGGGGGCGTCCTCGTTGATGATGGCGGACATGGTGGTGATCGCCCCGCCGCGCCTTTCGAAGGGGCCGTGCCCCTCCACCGCCGCGAACAAGGTCGCGCCGAGCGACCACAGGTCGGAGGCGGGCGAGGCGTCCTCGCCGCGGATCCGCTCGGGCGCGGTGAACCCCGGCGAGCCCATCACCATGCCGGTCTGGGTGAGCTTGGGGTCGCCCTGGAAGGTGGCGATGCCGAAGTCGGTCAGCACGGCCCGGTCGTCGCTGCCGAGCAGCACGTTGCTCGGCTTGACGTCCCGGTGCATCACCCCGGCGGCGTGCGCCACGCTCAGCGCGGACAGCAGCTGCCGGGCCATCCCGGCGGCCCGCCGCGGCGACAGCGGGCCCGAGGCCGCCAGCACCTGGTCCAGGGACTGCGCGCTGACCAGCTGCATGACGATCCACGGCCGGCCCTCGTCCTCGCACACGTCATAGACGGTGACCACCGCGGGGTGATTGAGCCGGGCGGCGGTCTTGGCCTCGCGCAGCGTCCGCTGGTAGGCATTCGCCCGCTCCGCGTCGGTGAGGGTCTCGGCGATCTGGACTTCCTTGACCGCGACATCGCGGTCGAGAAGCTGATCGCGGGCACGCCAGACTACACCCATCGCACCACGGCCGATGGGAGCTTGCAGACGGTAACGCCCGGCGATCACCCGCCCGGTGTCCGCCAATGGGTGCATAGCCGGACCATACACGGTGATAGCTGAAAGGTCTCTGGGGGACGGCTAAGCATCGATTAAGTGTCACCAGATTGTTGGCCCGTCATGGCGAGCACGTCAAGGGCGGCGTCGAGCTGCTCCTCGGTGATCTCGCCTCGTGAGACGTAGCCGCGCGCTATCACGATCGAGCGGATCGTCTCACCCGTCGCCAGTGCCTCGTGGGCGACCTGGGCGGCCGCTTCGTAGCCGATGTAGGAGTTCAGTGCGGTGACGATGACGGGCGACGACTCGGCCCGCCGCCGCATGTGATCCGCGTGCGCGGTGATGCCCGCGACGCATCGGTCGGCGAGCAGCGGCAGCACGGCCGTCAGCAGGCGGGCCGACGCGAGCAGGTTGCGCCCGATCACCGGCATCATCACGTTCAGCTCGAAGTTCCCCGCCGCGCCGCCGAACGCCACCGCCGCGTCGTTCCCGATCACCTGCGTGCACACCTGGCAGACGGCCTCGCAGATGACCGGGTTCACCTTGCCCGGCATGATCGAGGAGCCCGGCTGCAGGTCGGGGAGCCCGATCTCGCCCAGCCCGGCCCGCGGTCCTGATCCCATCCAGCGCAGGTCGTTGCAGATCTTGTACAGGCTCACCGCGATCACCCGCAGCACGCCGCTCGCTTCGACCAGCGCGTCCCGGCCGCCCGCGGCCTCGAAGTGGTTCCGCGCCTCGGTCAGGGGAAGCCCCATTGACGACGCGAGCCGCGAGATGGCCCGCCGGGCGAAGTCAGGCGGGGCATTGAGGCCCGTCCCGACCGCAGTCCCCCCCAGGGGCAGCTCACCGAGCCGGGGCAAGATCGCCTCGGCTCGTTCGGCATCATGACGGATCGCCGCCGCGTACCCGCCGAACTCCTGGCCGAGGGTCACCGGCACCGCGTCCATCAGGTGGGTCCGGCCGACCTTGACCACCGAAGCGAATTCCGCGGCCTTGGCCTCGAACGCCGAGGCGAGGTGGTTCAGCGCCGGAATCAGCTCGAGGACGAACAGCCGGGTGGCGGCCAGGTGGATCGCGGAGGGGAACACGTCGTTGGACGACTGGGACGCGTTCACGTGGTCGTTCGGGTGCACGGCGCGGCCGAGCGTGCGCGCGGCCAGGGACGCGATGACCTCGTTGGCGTTCATGTTGCTCGAGGTGCCCGAACCAGTCTGGAACACGTCGACCGGGAACGCCTCGTCGTGTTCTCCCCGCGCCACCGAGGCGGCCGCGGCGTGGATCGCGTCCGCCATATCGGCGTCGAGCACGCCGAGCTCGCCGTTGATCCTGGCGGCAACACCCTTGATGCACCCGAGCGCGCCGATCATGTCCCGGCCGAGCCGCTCGCCGGACACCGGGAAGTTCTCCACCGCCCGCTGGGTCTGCGCTCCCCATAGCGCCGCGGCGGGCACCTCCACGTCGCCCATCGAGTCATGCTCTGTTCTGCTTTGCGCCGCCGGGCCGCTTTTAAGGCCCCGCCTTCCCTCGTCGCTCGTTCCTCGCTCCTCAGTCCAGGCGGGGCCGCGGCCCTTTGGCGCGGGGGAGCTCACGGATGCGCGCCGATGCTGAGGACTGGGCCGGACGGGTCGGCGAAGAAGTCGTTCCCCTTGTCGTCGACCACGATGAAGGCCGGGAAGTCGCGGACCTCGATCTTCCAGACGGCTTCCATGCCGAGTTCGGGGTACTCCAGCACCTCGACCCGGGTGATGCAGTCCTGGGCCAGCCGCGCCGCCGCGCCGCCGATCGAGCCGAGGTAGAACCCGCCGTACTGCTTGCAGGCCGCGGTCACGGCGGCCGAACGGTTTCCCTTGGCCAGCATGACCAGCGAGCCGCCGGCCGCCTGGAAGCGGTCGACGTAGGAGTCCATCCGGCCCGCCGTCGTCGGCCCGAACGACCCGGAGGCATACCCTACCGGCGTCTTGGCGGGCCCCGCGTAGTAGACCGGGTGATCACGCAGGTAGGCGGGCATCGGCTCGCCCGCGTCGAGGCGTTCGGCGATCTTGGCGTGGGCGATGTCGCGTGCCACCACCAAAGGCCCGGTCAGCGACACGCGGGTGCGCACCGGGTACCTGGTCAGCTCGGCGCGGATCTCGGCCATCGGCCGGTTCAGGTCGATGGCGACCGCGTCGCCCTCGTCCGCGCCCGCCTCGATGTCCGGCAGGTACTGCGCCGGGTCGGTCTCGAGCTGCTCGAGGAACACTCCGTCCTTGGTGATCTTGCCGAGCGCCTGCCGGTCGGCCGAGCACGACACCGCGATCGCGACCGGGCACGACGCCCCGTGCCTGGGCAGCCGGACCACCCGCACGTCGTGGCAGAAATACTTGCCGCCGAACTGCGCCCCGATCCCGATCCGCCGGGTGATGCCGAGCACCTGCTGCTCCAGCTCGCGGTCGCGGAAGCCGTGCCCAGCGGCCGATCCGGAAGCGGGCAGCGTGTCCAGGTACTTGGCCGACGCGTACTTGGCGGTCTTCAGCGCGAACTCGGCGCTGGTCCCGCCGACCACGATGGCCAGGTGGTACGGCGGGCACGCGGCGGTGCCCAGCGAGCGGATCTTCTCCTCAAGGAACGCGAGCATCCGGGCCGGGTTCAGCACGGCCTTGGTCTCCTGGTACAGGAACGACTTGTTGGCCGATCCGCCGCCCTTGGCCATGAACAGGAACTTGTACTCACTCCCGCCGGTGGCGTAGATCTCCACCTGGGCCGGCAGGTTGCTGCCGGTGTTCTGCTCTTCCCACATGGTCAGCGGCGCGAGCTGGGAGTACCGCAGGTTCAGCGTGGTGTAGGCGTCGTAGACGCCGCGTGAGATGTGCTCCTCGTCGCGCCCGTCAGTGAGCACGTGCTGGCCGCGCTTGCCCATCACGATGGCGGTCCCGGTGTCCTGGCACATGGGCAGCACGCCCCCGGCCGCGATGCACGCGTTCTTGAGCAGGTCGCGGGCCACGTAGCGGTCGTTCGGGGAGCCTTGAGGGTCGTCCAGGATGGACCGTAGCTGGCTGAGGTGGGCGGGCCGCAGCAGGTGGGCGATGTCGTGCATGGCCGCGGCGGTCAGGTCAGTGAGCAGCCGCGGCTCGATCTCGAGGAAATTACGGCCGAACGAACTATGGTTCGTCACCCCGTCACTGGTCAGCCTTCGGTAACTGGTGCCGTCTGGGCCCAGTGGCAGCAGGTCTGCGTAAGTGAACTCGGGCACGCGTCTCGCCCTCCTTGGTGCTTGCTCGCCTGGAGGCGGTCTGGCCTGGGCTGGCCCGCCCCGGTGTTCAGCTTAGGCCGGTCCAGCTCGAGCCCTGACCAGGTTTGTGCGGTCCGCGCCGGCGCCGGCGCGGACGCCGGCGTCGGCGAGCGCGGACCGTGCGGAACCCGAGCCCCGGCGGACTCCCAGCCACCCACTGATTCCGAAGGTCCCAGGCGAAAACCCAGCCGGATCCGATGGTATTTGGGGTCATGTTCGGCAGAAACGAACATTCTGTCTTGCTAGTGACCACTTGTACATATATGGGTAAAGCTTGTATCGTAACGCTATGCGGCGGCGCCGCGCCGCGCGGTGCCCCCGTCCGCGCGATGTACGCTAAGCACGCGGTGCCCCCGTCCGCGTCCGGCTAAGCTGCGGCGCCGCCGCCGTACGTGTTTGCCCTTCCTGCGCACTCGAGTTCCAGAACGTCACCGGCTCCAGACGGCGGGCCCTGCTAAATCTTGGTGAAGTGGTGGAAGCACTCGTAGTAGGGGTCGGTGGAATGGGCGAAGTGGGCTGCTTCTGAGCGCTTCACGGCCAGGTAGGCGGTGCTGCGCTGCGGTCCGAGCAGGTCCATCAGCATCTCGTCGGCGGCCAGGGCGTCCAGGGCCGCGTTGAGCGAGGCGGGCAGGCGGTGGGTGCCGCCTGCGGCGCGCTCGCTGTCGGTGAGGGTGGCCGGGTCGACGTTCACGGCCTCTCCCGGGTCGAGCTTGCCGCGGATGCCGTCCAGGCCGGCGTAGATGAACGCGCCGAGCGCCAGGTACGGATTGGCGCTGGAGTCGGATGGCTTCAGCTCCAGGTTGACCGAACTGCCTGGGTCGCCGCGCAGCGGAGAGCAGATCCTGATCGCCGCTTCGCGGTTGTCCATCCCGTAGCAGGTGTACGCGCTGGCCCACATCTGCGGCGCGAGCCGGCGGTAGCTGTTCACGCTGGCGCAGCTGAGCGCGACCAGGGCGGGCAGGTGGGCCAGCAGGCCGCCGATGAAGTGGTAGCCGACCTGGGACAGGCCGTTGCGGTCGGCGGGGTCGGCGAACGCGTTGCGCCCGCCCGGAGTGCCGTCGGGCAGCAGGTCGGTGAGCGAGGCGTGCAGGTGGGTGCCGTTGCCGGCCTGGTCGGGGATCGGCTTGGGCGCCAGGGTGGCCCACAAGCCATGCCGGAACGCCACGCCGCGGACCGTCTCCCGGTACAGCACGTGGTTGTCGGCGGCGCGCAGCGCGTCGGTGTGCCGGATGGAGAGCTCATGCTGGCCGTGACCGAGTTCGGGGTAGTAGTGCTCGACCTCGAGGCCCTGTGCCTCCATCGCGGCGACCAGTTCCATGGCGAAGTCGTGACCCTGATGGAAGCCGGTGGCGGAGTAGCACAGGCTGTCGTCAAGCGGGATGAGCCGGTCCGGGATGGAGGGCGCGGCGGGTGAGGTTTCGCGGTGGCCGACGGTGAACTCGGGCTCGAACGCGGCCTGCATCGCATAGCCCTCGCCGGCCAACTCGGCGATGGCCTGCTTGAGGAACGTCCGCGGGCACGCTTCCCACGGCGACCCGTCCGGCTTGACCAGGTCCGCGAGCATCGCGCCGGCCCCCGGCGCGTAGGGGAGCGTGACGAACGTGTCCGGGTCGGGCACGATCCGGACCTCGCCGACCGGGCCCATCCCGGCCACCGGCTGCAGCTGGTCCAGCATGGACATCGCCATCATCGCCACCGTGTGCCCGATGCCGCTGGCCATCCGCTCCAGCAGCCGTGTCGTGCCCGCAGCCTTCCCGCGAATGATCCCGCCATGGTCGGCGTATAGGAAGCGGACCAAACGAATCTCTTCCTGGCTTGTCCGCTCCATCACGGTTTCGATTGCTCCGTCTGTCATGCGTCATGGGTAGCACGTTCAACCCGATCTCGTACAGCCGACTGCCAACATGCCCCTGGCCAGGCCCCCCCGCGAGCCGAAGGGCCGCGGCCCCGCCTGGACTCTGCTTTTCCCTCGTACCCACCCCGGGCGCGACGAAGGAGCGACGCGGGAAGGCGGCGCCTCAAAGGCGGCCCGGAGGCGAGCGGGAAGATAGAGTACTTTCTGGCTATGAGCCCCCGGCCGTCGCCCCGTGACTTGCGTGCCTCCGATGCTGATCGGGATCGCGTGCTGGCCCTGCTCGGCGAGGCGGTGAGCGACGGGCGGCTCACCCTGGACGAGCATGCCGAACGGGTTCAGCGCGCCTTCGCGGCCCGGACGCTCGGTGAGCTCGCCGAGCTTACGGCGGATCTGGCCGTGCCGTCGGCGCAGCCGGTGCGGCTGGACGGCGGCCGGGTGGTCGCCGGGATCTTCGGGCCGGCCCGCAGGGACGGCCGCTGGGTGGTGCCGGAGAACCTGACCGTGACCGCCATGTTCGGCGAGGTGGAAGTCGACTTCACGCAGGCGATACTTCAGGCCAGCCGGGTGCAGCTCTACGCGACGGTGTTCGGCGGCCGGCTGCGGCTGATCGTGCCTGACGGGGTATCGGTGATCGTGAGCGGGCACATGGTCCTCGGCAGGAAGCGCGGGAGCACAGCGCCGCCCGCCGGGCCCGGCACGCCAGTGATCGAGGTCAAGGCGCTGGTCCTAGGCGGCGAACTGGACGTCCGCACGCCGCGGAAGAGCCGCCGGTTCCGCCTGTTCAGCCGGGACTGACCCAGCCGAAGTTGCCGGGCTCAGCCGAAGTTGCGGGGCTAAGCCGAAGTTGCCGGGCTCAGCCAAAGTTGCCGGGCTCAGCCAAAGTTGCCGGGCTCAGCCGAAGTTGACTGAGGAGTAGGCGCGGAGCTTCCACAGCTGGTGCTCGCTCTTGATGCTGCGGATCGTCCCGGAGCGGGAGCGCATGACCAGGGAGTGCGTCGTCGCGTGGCCGCGCAGGTACCGTACGCCGTCGACCAGTTCCCCGT
>JBKQQQ010000115.1:0-7904 GCA_052144275.1 Streptosporangiaceae bacterium | reverse complement strand
CATCAACCCCCGGCCCGACGCCGAGGACCTGGCCGACATTGCCATCTCCAGCGCGGCGTCGGCGCGGGCCTTCGGCATCGAGCCCCGGGTCGCGATGATCAGCTTCAGCACCGGCTCTTCCGGTACGGGCAGCGACGTCGACAAGGTCGCCGAGGCGACCCGGATCGTGCGCGAACGCGAACCCGATCTGGCCGTCGATGGCCCGTTGCAGTACGACGCCGCTGCCATCGCATCGGTAGGGCACAGCAAGCGGCCCGGCAGCGCGGTGGCCGGACGCGCCAGCGTCTTCGTCTTCCCAGACCTGGACACTGGCAACACGACCTACAAGGCTGTGCAGCGCAGCGCGCAGGTCGTCAGCGTCGGTCCGATGCTGCAAGGCCTGGCCAAGCCGGTGAACGACCTCAGCCGGGGTGCCCTGGTGGACGATATCGTCTACACGCTGGCGCTTACCGCAGCCCAGTCGCGCGCCGGATAGCTTCTGGTTGGCGCGACGTTCGTCGGGCTGGGCTGGGCTGGGCATGCGGCCTGCAAGGCGCATAGCAGACACCAGGCCCCTTGCCGGGGGAGAAGGTGTCACCAGCAGGAACTCGCTACGGGCCTCCTCAGGCCAGGGCAACGGCGCCTTCCGCTGAGCCGGGGTGCCCAGCAAGATTTAAGCGTATGCTGAGCACAGGTTGCGATGGCTTGCTTGCCACCCCAGCTTTGCTGCATAGACGTTGCTCCGGACCCCGGTGGCGTTCCGTACCGACACGGACGTTTGCTCACCGGGAGGTCGCGTTGACACAGTCAGTCGCCGGTCCCGGGACGGGTTGCCGTCTGGTTGCGGGCATTTGATCAAAATTCTCCTACGGGAATACCGGCACGCAGCGACAAGGAAGTCATCTGATGAAGGCTCTGGTGTACCACGGACCGGGTCAGAAGGTGTGGGAGCACGTACCCGACCCGAAGATCATCGACCCCACTGACGTGATCGTGCAGGTGGACATCACCACGATCTGCGGCACCGACCTGCACATCCTCAAGGGGGACGTCCCGGCGGTGACCGACGGGCGGATTCTGGGGCATGAAGGTGTCGGGACGATCACCGAGGTCGGCCAGGCGGTGAGCAAGCTCGCCGTGGGGGACCGCGTGATCATCTCCTGCGTCACCTCGTGCGGCTCATGCTCCTACTGCCACCAGCACCTGCCCGCGCACTGCCTGGACGATGAGGGCACCTCCGGCATCGGCTGGATCTTCGGCCACCTCATCGACGGCACCCAGGCGGAGTACGTGCGCGTACCCTTCGCCGAGAACTCCCTGCACAAGATGCCCGAGGGGGTGAGCGACGAGGCCGCGGTCATGCTCTCCGACATCTTGCCCACGGGCTTCGAGATCGGGGTGCGCAACGGCCGCGTCGAGCCCGGCGACGTCGTCGCCGTCATCGGCGCCGGACCGGTCGGCCTGTCGGCGATGATGACCGCCGGGCTCTACGGCGCCTCTCGCATCATCGCCATAGACCTCGACGACAACCGGGTCCAGCAAGCTAAGGGCTTCGGCGCCACCGACGGCGTCAACAGCGGCGATGCGGGCTGGCAGGACGAGGTGCTGGCCATGACCGACGGCTTGGGCGTGGACGTCGCGATCGAGGCCGTGGGCATGCCCGCGACCTTCCTGATGGCCACCGAGCTCATCCGGCCCGGCGGGACAGTGGCGAATGTCGGCGTGCACGGCAAGTCGGTGGAACTCAAACTCCAGGATCTGTGGATCAAGGACATCGCGATCACCACCGGCCTGGTGAGCGCCACCACGACGCCGATGCTGCTCAGACTGGTCGCCCAGGGCAAGCTCACACCGGAGAAGTTCGTGAGCCACCGCTTCACGTTCGAGGCCATCATCGACGCCTACGACACCTTCGGCCGCGCAGCGGAGACCAAGGCCCTCAAGGTGGCCATCACCCGCTGACACACCGCCCACGGCCCGATCCGCCGCGCGCGGGCCGGGGCCGCGCGCGGGCCCGGGAGGGGGACATGCTCGGCGGGAAGTCCTCCGGCTGGTCAGCGGACAGCGAGAGGGTATGGCGCGACACGGCGCAACGTCAGACGATCGCAGCCGCGCGGTCGCGCGGGAAGGAGCGGAACAGATCATGGGCGTCGGTCAGGGTCGCGGGGTGCAGGTGCTGGAGGATCCGCTGGCGAACAAGGGCACCGCGTTCTCCGAGGAGGAACGCTCCGAGCTGGGCTTGCGTGGCCTGCTGCCGGCCGTGGTGGAGACGCTGGAGCAGCAGGTGCGCCGCCGGTACCAGGCCTACCAGGAGCAGCCCACCGACGTCGCCCGGCACATTAACCTGCGCGCGCTGCAGGACACCAGCGAGATGCTGTTCTACCGGCTGGTGTCCGACCACATCGAGGAGATGCTGCCGATCCTGTACACCCCGACGGTCGGGCTGGCCTGCCAGCGCTTCAGCGAGATCTACCGCCGTCCGCGCGGCCTTTTCATCGCCTACCCCGACCGCGACCGCATCGGGGAGATCCTGCGCAACCGGCCCCGGCGGGAGGTCGACGTCATCGTCGTCACCGACGGGCAGCGGATTCTGGGCCTGGGGGACCAGGGCATCGGCGGCATGGGCATCCCGATCGGCAAGCTGTCGTTGTACGCGGTGCTCGGTGGCATCGACCCTGCCCGCAGCCTGCCGATCCTCCTGGACGTCGGCACCGACAACGCCGAGCTCCTCGACGACCCCATGTACCTCGGCTGGCGGCACCACCGTGTCGCCGGCGCCGACTACGACGACTTCGTCGAGCGGTTCGTCCAGGCCGTGCGCGCCGAATTGCCTGACGTCCTACTGCAGTGGGAGGACTTCGCCAGCCCGCACGCCCTGCCGATCCTGGAGCGTTACCGCGATCAGCTGCTCAGCTTCAACGATGACATCCAGGGCACTGCTGCCGTTGTCCTGGCCGCCCTTTTCGCGGGGGCAGCGGCTACCGGGTCGCGGCTGCGCGACCAGACCGTGGTGATGCTCGGTGCCGGGTCGGCTGGCATCGGAGTCTGCGAGCAGGTCGTGCGGTCGATGGTGGCCGACGGCCTGTCCGAGCAGGGCGCCCGTGCCAGGATCTGCGTGGTCGACATCAACGGCCTGCTCACCACGGACCGCCCGGACCTCGGCCCGGCGCAGCGCCGTCTCGCCCAGCCGCCGGGCGCCGTGCCCGGCAGGGAACCTGGTCGGCCAGCCGACCTCACCGACGTGATCGACGCGGTGCACCCGACCGCGCTCATTGGCCTTTCGACCGCGAGCGGGGCCTTCACCGAAGAGGTCGTGCGCCACATCGCCGCATACGCCAAGCGGCCGGTCATCATGCCGCTGTCCAACCCGACCAGCCGCAGCGAGGCCCGGCCGCAAGATCTCGCCGACTGGACCGAAGGCCGTGCGCTCGTCGCTACCGGATCCCCGTTCGGGCCGGTGCAGGTCGGCGACGCCAGCATCCCCGTCGCCCAGTGCAACAACATTTACATCTTCCCGGGAGTCGGCCTGGCCGTGACGGCCGTGCGCGCAACCCGCATCACCGACGCCATGATGACCGCGGCGGCCGCTGCTGTCGGTGACGCCGCCACGATCCGGCACGACCCGCACGGGACACTCCTGCCCGACCGTGCTCAGCTCGCCGACATCGCCACCGTCGTGGCCAGCGCCGTCGCCAAGGCCGCCGTCGCCGATGCCGTCGCACCCGCGCTCACCGATGACCAGATCGACCAGGCCATCCACCGCACCAGGTGGCTACCCTGCTATCAGTCCTAGCGGCTCACATTCGCTCGAAGATCGCGGCGATGCCCTGGCCGCCGCCGATGCACATGGTGATGAGGGCGTACCGGCCGGCTGTCCTCCTCAGCTCATACAGCGCCTTGACCACCAGGATGGCGCCCGTGGCCGCCACCGGGTGCCCGAGCGAGATGCCGCTGCCGTTCGGGTTCTGGTGCCTGCCTTGGTGAGTAACAGGTAAGTCCTCGGTAGGCTCCGGGCTGGCGCCAGCCTTGCGTACGCCCTTGGTGTCCGGGCGGCCAGGAGCGGGTCGGCGGGCGGGATGCACCGCCTGGCTGGAGGAGTGCGCTCCGTCTGGCGGGGGCAGTGTGGTGGCCAGTCCGGTAAGGAGGATGTCGAGACCGCGTTCGAGTTCGGCGGCGCCGTCGTAGGCGGCCAGGACGGGGGCGAGGCTGCGGAGTAGGGGGAATTCGCCGATCGGCAGCCGGTACAGGCCCAGCCGCAGCAGGTCGTCGGTCTCGTCCGGGTTGTCGACGAGTTCTTGCAGCTCGTTGAGCATATGGCCGTGCAGGAAGCCGAACAGGGCCCGGTAGATGTGCAGTGCGTCGGCGCCGCTGAAGCCGGCTCGGGTGAGCAAGGCGAGAACGTCTTCGAGCGGGCGCAGGGTGCCCGGGGGCCGCAGCGCGAGCGGCGTGGCCAGGGGCCGGGTGACCAGCAGCGGCACAACGTGCGGGTGGGCCAGCGCCAGCGCCCGGTAGGCGCGGGCGACGGCGCGCAGCTGGCCGGCCCAGTCGGGGTCGGCGGAGTCGACCTTGAGCTGGGCGAGCACGGTCTCGGCGACGCCGTCCAGCAGCGCTGCCTTGTTAGGCGCGTGCCGGTAGAGAATCATCGGGTCCCGGTCCAAGGCGCGGGCGAGGCGGCGCATGGACAAGCCGTCGGCCCCGTCGCGGTCGATGATCTCCAGCGCTGTGCTCAGCACCACCTCGCGGGTGATCTTGCCGTCTCGGTGCGCGTCAGCATCCTGGCCGGTGCGGTCGGCTGGCGGCTGGGTCATCAGAATTGCGGCGCGGAGACCCCAGCTTTCAGGCCGGGGAGGAAACGCCGCTTCACCTCCCTCCGAATGTCAGTGCGATGTGATACCGATAGTGATTCACTTTAGTAGATCTACGCTGTAGACACTATTCTAGCGGAAGCGTCGACCGTGGAGCGGCCTGCGGCTTCCAGACCATGGGCAAAAGGCATTTCGACTCCGAACGGGCCGTAGTGACAGCCCTGCGCAAGGGTGGCACTGGACGCACGGTGTCCGGGCCGGTCAGCTCACCGTCTGCTCTGAGGTGACGAGCCAGCCGAGGCGGCGGGACATGGTTTGTGCGCAGCGGACGAGGGCGAGCACGTGGTCGGAGGTGTCAGTGGCGCGCCACAGCACCGACCACGGGTAGTAGGAGGCCGGTTCGGTGAGCGGCCGCCAGGTGGTCCCGGGGAGCGCGGAGACGCAGGACGACGGCACGCAGTACAGGCAGCGTCCCCGGGCGACCAGGTCGGCGGCCGCGCGGATGCTTTCCACGGTGCCCTCGTGCACGGTGGGGGTGAAGCCGGCGGCCCGGCACATCTCGACGGTGAACTGGTTGAATTCCGGGGCGCGGGCTTCTTCGGCGAGCAGCAGCGGCTCTTCGGCCAGGACGGCGACGGGGATGGCGTCAAGTCCGGCGAGCCTGTGGCCAGGCGGGACCAGGACGCCCAGCGGGTCGTGGCGGAACAGGTGCGAGGCGATCTGGGGCGGGGCGTGCGCGGCCCGGCCGATGCCGGCGTCTAGGCGGCCGTCGGCGAGCCGCCGGTACTGCTCGGGCACGCTGGCCTCGACCTGGTGGATGACCAGGCCGGGGTCGCAGGCCTGGACCTCGTGCAGGATCTGCGGCATCGAGTCGTAGCTCGCGTCGATGATGGCGACCCGCAGCGCGGCCGACGCGTCGGCCGCGCTGCGGGCGATGGCGGCGGCCCGGTCCGTGTGGGCAAGGATCTGCCGCGCTTCGGCCAGGAACGCCGCACCGGCGGCGGTCAGCGAGACGTGGTGGGTGCTGCGTTTCAGCAGGCAGACGCCCAGCTCACGCTCGAGCCGCTGCACTTGCTGACTCAGCGCCGACTGCACGATGTGCTCGCGGGCGGCCGCGCGACCGAAGTGCAGTTCCTCGGCCAGCGTCACGAAATAGCGAAGCTGACGAAACTCCATGCTCGCCGACCTCCAACCTCGGTTCGCATAAGGCCGAATAAGAACCGCCGAGGTCCAGGGCAGATAAGTACGTAACCACGCACTCGCGAGCAGGATAACGTTTCCCCCCGTCATGTATAGGTTAGGTCGCAGTAACCATGACGGCAATGCCTACCTGTCGCGAGAGCTACCTGATCAGTCGTGGTCGGTCAGGTCGCGGTGGGTCCCTCCTGGTGAGCGGCGCTTAACGCAGCCTCGCGCGCGATGTGCCCCGGCCGGCACATTCCCCGGCCGGGCCGCGGCCGGGCCAGCGAGTGCCGGGCCCCCGGTGCCTGTTTCTGTTACTGCGCGCGCGCCGACGAGCGTCACCCGGCAGCGTACGCCTGGTCAGCCTGCGTGCTGCGGGTAGCAAGACGTTGACGTCATCTGGCTTGCTGAAGCCAGACACCACAGCCGGGCCGGTTGGTGCGCTAGCTGGAGAGGGACCTGCGTGTACTTCTTGCCTCAGGCCGACATCGGCGGCTTGCTGATCGACGTCGATGCGGTCCGCCATATCCGCTTGCTTCGGTGTGGTGCGGGTGGGCGGCCGGGTCCAGCGCCGCCATCACCCTGCATTGCCGCTTCGCCAGGCCCTGTCCTCAACGCGCCAGGTCCGGGCCTGACAACCCCAAGTCGGTCGGCTGACCGGCGTCGGCGGGCTTGGCGTGAATAAGCGTCGGCGCGTGCCGCCAGGTGAGGCAGGCGATCGCGCCGAGGGGGATGGGGGGCAGGTAGGTGACGGCCCGGTACAACAGCACGGCGGCTGTCACCTGCGCGCTGGCCCGGTGGCCGGCGCCGGCGGCCAGCGTGGCGATCAGCCCGAGTTCGGTGATTCCGAGACCGCCAGGGGTGATGGGCAGCACCGTCAGCAGCCGGACGAACGCGAAGGCCGCCAGGGAGGTCTGCCAGGGTACCTGGGCCTGGGAAAGGCCAATGCAGCGTAGGCACGCCAGCAGCACGAGCCACAAGGTGAGGTTGCTCGCGGCCGTGGCGGCGGTGATCCGCCAGCCGCGCGCGGCGATCAAGGCGCCGGCCCGGTCGCGGAAGCCGAGCAGTGATCCGGGGACGTCGAAGGACGCCGACCGGCGTACCACCCGGCAGGCCATGACGAGCGCGAGTTGCAGCGCGCGGCCCGCGCGGAGCGCGAACGGCTCGCTGCGCATGAGAAGGCCGAGCCCGGCGGCCATGGCGGTGAGCAAGGCCAGGCCGACCGCGGCGGCGGCGATCAGGCCGGCCCCCGGCCGGCCAGCCGTCGCCAGGATCATCAGGGCGAGGACCGGCAGGCCCAGGCGGGCGAAGACGTTCCAGATTCCCGACACCAGGGTGTAGAGCACGTACTCAGCCGTGCTGACACCCCAGCTCGAGAGCATCGCCCAGCTGACTCCCATGGCGAGGGCCCCTCCGGCGGGCAGGGTATTCGCCACGGCGTTGGAGCCGAGGTTGACCACGGCCGCTTCGCGCAGCCGTATCGATGGCAGTACCGAGCAGATCATGATCCAGGTAGAGGCCATGCTGGCTGCCGCGGCCGCAGCGACGAGCAGTGCCTGGGCCCACGTCATCGCGTGCAGGCTGGCCCACACGCTGCGGTAGGACGCGAAATGCGGGAGGGCAAAACCGAATATGGCCGCGACGAGGGCGACCGACCCTGCGGTGCGGAAGAACTCCCGGCCGGATCGCGGCCCTAGCCGCCTCGGGCCCGCAATAGCGACGGCTGGCGGATCGGCAATGGCCGTCATCGGATCCCTTGCCGTGCGCAGGGCGGACCGGAATGGTGCATGTTGTGCCAGCTCTCGCCGGACGGCGCCGGCCCATCATGGGGTGCCGTCGTGGCGCGGCGAGCCAGCCGTTCATGCTCCAGTCAACCCCGGCCACACCAAGGCGGAAATGGGCTATCTGAGATCGGTCTATCACCAGAACCGATCAGTC
>JBKQQQ010000114.1:0-17827 GCA_052144275.1 Streptosporangiaceae bacterium | reverse complement strand
CCGGACATCCCGCTGGTCGGCTCGAGGCTGACCCTGGCCCTCGTGCAGAGCAAGCTGGCCGAGCACCGCCTCGACCCGGTCACCGTCGAGGTGGTCGAGGGAGGCCGCGGTTCGTTCGGCCCGTTCGACTGCGAGTTCCTCGCGGTCAACCACTCGATCCCCGACGCGCTCGCCGTGGCCATCCGCACCCCGGCCGGCCTGGTACTGCACACCGGCGACTTCAAGATGGACCAGCTGCCGCTGGACGGCAGGCTCACCGACCTGGCCGGCTTCGCCAGGCTCGGCAGCGAGGGCGTCGACCTGCTGATGGCCGACTCGACCAACGCCGAGGTGCCCGGCGTGGTGACCTCCGAGCGGGACATCTCACCGGTGCTCGACGAGATCTTCGCCAACACCAGGCAGCGCATCATCGTGGCCTGCTTCGCCTCGCATGTGCACCGGGTGCAGCAGGTGCTCAACGCCGCCGTCAAGCACCGGCGCAAGGTCGCCTTCGTCGGCCGGTCCATGGTCCGCAACATGGGCGTCGCCCGCGACCTCGGTTACCTCCGGGTGCCCGGCAGCCTGCTGGTCGACCTGCGTGAGGCGGAGGAAATGCCGCCCGGCGACGTGGTGCTGATCTCCACCGGCTCGCAGGGCGAGCCGATGTCGGCGCTGTCCCGGATGGCCGGCCGCGACCACCCGATCAGGATCGCCGCCGGGGACACCGTCATCCTGGCCTCCTCGCTGATCCCGGGCAACGAGACCGCGGTGTACCGGGTGATCAACGGGCTGACCCGGCTCGGTGCGCGGGTGGTGCACAAGGGCTCCGCGCTGGTGCACGTGTCCGGCCACGCCCCGGCCGGCGAGCTGCTCTACGTACTGAACCTGGTCCGCCCGCGCAACTTCATGCCGGTCCACGGCGAGTGGCGGCACCTGCGGGCGCACGCCGGGCTCGCCGCGCTGGCCGGCGTGCCCGAAAGCAACATCGTGATCGCCGAGGACGGCGTGGTCGTCGACCTGGTCGCCGGGCGGGCCAGCGTGGCCGGCGCGGTGCCGTGCGGCTACGTCTACGTCGACGGCCTGACCGTCGGCGAGGTCACCGAGTCGCAGCTGAAGGACCGCCGCATCCTCGGCGAGGAAGGCTTCGTCTCGATAGTGATCGTGGTCGACGCCAGCTCGGGCAAGATGGTAGCCGGCCCCGAGATCCACGCCCGCGGCTCCGGCATCGACGACGCCGCCTTCGGCGACGTACTGCCCAAGATCGAGGAAGCCCTGGCCCTGGCGGCCGCCGACGGCGTCACCGAAGCCCACCAGATCAGCCAGCTAGCCCGCCGCATCGTCGGCAAGTGGGTCAGCGACAACTACCGCCGCCGCCCCATGATCATCCCCGTAGTAATAGAGGCCTAGCCGTTGCGGGTCAGTGATCATTGCGCTCGAATGTCCCGCAGCCAGCAGTTGCCCGCTGGCGGTCCCGGTCTGACCCGCCAATGCGGTGCCGGGTTCCTGGTTCAGCGGGACGTGCCCGGCGAGGCCGGGTCTTACGGTCCCTCCGCAGGCGTTTAGGCTCTCGGCCCCACTGGCCGCGAGGGAAAGCAGGTTTCGCGCGGCGTTCACGTCCCGGTCGATGACCAAGCCGCAGAACTCGCACGTGAACACCCGGACGTGCAGCGGCAGCTTGGCTTTCACCGCGCCGCAGGCCGAGCAGGTCTTGGAACTCGGGTAGAAGCGGCCGGCGAGAATGAGCCTGCCGCCGTTCCAGGTGGTCTTGTAGCCGAGCATCCGCCGGGCCTGCCCGAATCCCTGGTCGGCTACGGCGCGGGCGAGACGCCGGTTGCGGGTCATCCCGGCCACGTTCAGGTCTTCCGCCACGACGGTCTCATGCCGGGCGGCGAGGTCACTCGTGGCCTTGTGCAGGGCATCGGCCCGGACGTTCGCCACGCGGGCATGGATGCGGGCGAGCCGGCCGGCGCTCTTTCGCCGGTTCGCGCTGCCCCTGGCCTTGCGGGAGTGCGCCCGGCTGGCGCGGCGCAGCCTGCGCAGCGATGCCCGCAGCGCCTTCGGCCCGGCTGCGGTGATGATGCTCCCCGCGTCGTCGACCCCGGTCAGCAGCGCCTTGACGCCGAGGTCGATGCCGATCACCGACCCGGGCCGGGGATGGGCCGCAGGCGTGGCGCGCTCCACTTCAACGGTGAACGACACGAACCACCGCTGAGCCGTCCGCGACACCGTGGCCGACAGGATGCGGGCGGTCCCGTTCTCCAGCCTGCGGGCCAGCTTCCGGGTGGACTCATGGGCGCGGATCGTGCCAAGGCGCGGCAGGGTCACCGTCGTGCCCGAGCAGCGCATCACCCCGGCCCCAAACCGGAACGAGTCCTTGCACTTGCCGCGCTTCTTAACCTTCGGGAACCCGAGCCGCCTGCCCTTGCGCTGGCCATTTTTCGAGGCGATGAAGTCCCTCAGCGCCCGGTCCAGGTCGCGGTACGCCTCCTGGTAGGCACACTTGGAATTTTGCCCCCACCACGCCAGCGCCGGGTCGGCCTTCTTGGCCTCGTTCCACCCCTTGTGCAGGTCGACGGCCGAGTACCACCTGCCTTCGGCCTCATAGCGTTCCTTGCACCTGGCCAGCCCCCAGTTCCACGCGAACCGGGCCGCGCCCGCATGCGACCGCAGGGCGCGCTCCTGCGCCGGGGACGGGTCCAGGGCGAACCGGTACGCCTGGCGGACTGGCATGCCCCCACCATGCCAGGAGGGTCTGACATTCACAGCCGGCTGTAGGTGGTGACCGCCGCAGCGTCCTATCGGCCGCTAGGCTGCCAGCAGTTGTCACCCGCGCTAGCCCTGCATCCCCATCCGCGTCCCCACCCCCGCCCGCCAGCACCCCTCGAAGTCCACCTGCCCGCGGTCCGCCGAGCCCCACGCCCGAGCAGGACGCTCGCATTTCACGTCCCACAGGCCCCACGCTACCCCCAGGCCCCGCATCGCCCCGGGCACGCGCCGCAACGATTGACATTTGATGCGGTAACAACCGCCACGATGCCACATCGTTGCGGCGGAATCGGGCCGTCGGCGCGGCGGTCGTGCCCGGGGGCCAAACGGCTTCGATGGCTTTGGTGCGCATTCTGGAGCGGCCCGCATACGCGCGGTTTTGTCGGACCTCGTCGCTATCATGAGCAAGTCGACACGACTTAATCGAGACGCTCTCGAGCGGATCATGCAGCAGCAGCTTGACGTGATCAGCCGCAAGCAGGCCCTGGCTGTCGGCGTGACGAGCCATGCGTTGCGGCATCGTCTTCGTACCGGCAGCCCGTGGCGCAGCCTGCTACCCGGCGTCTATATCGCCGTAACCGGCACGCCGACGACACTCCAGCAGGAGATGGCCGCGCGCCCGCCGCTGAACCTGCGCACCGTCCCGGCCAGGGAAGCCGTCCCGGCCAGGGAAGCCGTCCCAGCCAGCGAAGCCGTCCCGGCCAGGGAAGCCGGTCAGCCAGTCACGGGGGCTGCGTAGCGCGTGGGGGAGACGCCGAGGGTGGTGGTGAAGTCACGGGTCAGGTGCGCCTGGTCGGCGTAGCCTAGATCCGAGGCGAGCATGGCCCAGTCGACCGGCTCGCCGCTGTCGGCCCGCTCGGCAGCCTCGTGCAGCCGGGCGCGGCGCATCACCCACTTGGGGCTGACCCCCACGTAGTCGGCGAACAGCCGTTGCAGGCTGCGCGCGGTCATCCCGGACGCGGCGGCCAGCTGATCGACCCGGCGCAGCCCGGGATCGGCGGTGATCCGCGACACCAGGGCGGTGACCTGTTCGGCCATCTGATCCCGCTCCGGCCGGACCGAACACAGCAACGCCTCCGCGTACCCGATCATCCGGGCATCGGCCTCATCCTCAGGTCCCACACGAGACTCAGGTCCCACACGAGCCTCAGGTCCCACACGAGGCTCGAGTCCCACACGAGACTCAGGTCCCACGCCATCTTCAGGTCCCACGTGCATGATCGCCTGCCGCGTTTTCTCCGCCTGCGGGCCGAAGAGCCGCGCGGCCGGGACCACCCGGTCGGTCAGCTGCGAGATGGGCGCCTGCCAGAACGGCCGGAAGCACCCAGCCAGGAACCGTACCCCGAACGCCAGGCCCAGACCGGAAAGCGACCGGGTGAACAGCCTGCGGTCGACGCCGAATATCCCCGCTCCGGACGCCTCGAAGACCAGGTGCACGTTCGGATGGGGCAGGATCGTCTGCAGATGCGGCGGCTCCCCGCGCAGGTCCCAGCGCGGGATCCAGTAGTACTCGACGAACGGCGCCAGCGCCTCCGACGGCGCGTGCCTGGCCAGCCGGAAACGCGTCGCCGCCTCCCCGGGGCGGAGCACGCCGCGACCCATCTTCACGACGGGGGAATCGGGCACGTGATCAGCGTAATCTGTCGCGTTCTTTCAAGACCGCGGAACCCCGGCCAACGCTACCGTCAAGGCATGAAAAAGAATCTCAGCCAAGAGATGGAGGCCGCCGCGGCCGAGGCGGCCACAGTGGTGAACGGGGTGCCGGAAGGAACGCTGGACGCGCCCACCCCGTGTCACGACTGGGACCTGCGCACCCTGCTGAACCACACGATCTTGTGGACCTCGTACTCCGCCGAGCGCCGGGCGCACGGCGAGAGCGTCGCCGAGGACCTGATGACCAGGGACTTCACCGCCGAACCCGGCTTCCGCGACGATTACGCCCGGCAGATCGACCGGGCCGTCAAGGCCTGGGCCAACCAGGAAGCCTGGGAAGGCGAGCTCGGCATGATGGGCGACGCCACCCCGGCCGCCGACGTGGGCGCGATGCTCATCATGGAGATGGTGCTGCACGGCTGGGACGTGGCCAGGGCCACCGGCCGGGAATACGCCTGCGACGACGCCGTTGCCGAGGCCGTCCTGGCCACCGTCGAGCAGCAGGCCGAACTGTTCCGTAAGTACCAGGGCTTCGCCGACGCCATCGAGGCACCGGATGACGCGACGGCCTTCGACCGCGCCCTGCGCCTGTCCGGCCGCGATCCTAACTGGAAGCCCGAAAGCTAGAAGCCCGAAAGAAGCCCAAAAGCTGGCGGCCGCTTAGGTCATAAAGCCGAAAGCACCCGCACCGGCGAGCCGTTGGCGAACGCCACGATGTCCTCGGCGGCGTCGCCGTAGAAGACCTGGTAGGCCTCTTCGGTGACGTAGCCGAGGTGCGGGGTCAGCACCACGTTCGGCGCGGCCCGTAGCGGATCGGACAAAGGCAGCGGCTCGACGTCGAACACGTCGAGGCCCGCGCCCGCGATCGACCCGGATCGCAGCGCCGCCAGCAGCGCCGCGCTGTCCACGATCGGCCCGCGGGAGGTGTTCACCAGGTAGGCGGACGGCTTCATCAGCGCCAGTTCCGCCGCGCCGACCAGCCCCACGCTGCGCGGGCTGAGCTTGTAGTGCACCGTCACCACGTCGCAGGAGGAGAACAGCTCCTCCTTGCTGACCGGCTCGGCGTGCGCCTTCTGCGCGACGTCCGGATCCAGGTTCTGGCTCCAGGCCCGCGGCTTCATGCCGAACGCCCGGCCGATCTTGGCCACCCGCTGGCCCTGGTGGCCGAGACCGACGATGCCGAGCTTCTTGCCGTGCAGCTCGGTTCCGACCGTCTGCTGCCAGCCGCCGCTGACGCCGAGCGCCGCGCCGCCGGCCCGCCCGGCCATCTTCATCCGCCGGTCTTCCTCCGGGATGTGCCGGGCCAGCGCGAGAATGAGCCCCCAGGTCAGCTCGGCGGTCGACGTAGCCGAGCCGCCGGTCCCGCACACTGTCACGCCGTGCGAGGCCGCCGCGGCCAGGTCGATCGACGCGTTGGACATACCCGTGGTGACCAGCAGCCGCAGCCGCGGCAGCTGGCTCAGCCTCGACGCGTCAAAAAACGTACGCTCCCGCATCGCCACGACTACGTCATACGGCTCCAGCGCGCGGACCAGTTGGTCGGTCGACGCGATGTGCTTGGCGAACACGTCGATCTCGGCGAGTGAGTGCACGGCGGACCAGTCCGTGCTGGCCAGGGAAACCTGCTGATAGTCATCGAGGATCGCGACCCGCATGCGCTGACCTTACCGCTCAAAAACCCCGAAGACCGCCCGCATGCCGCGCCTGATAACGTCGCCCCGGAGGAGGCCCTTATGACCTGGCTTGACGCACTGGCGGAGAAATCCCTGGCCCGGGAACTGCCCACCCGGGCCGAGGCCCTCGGCGTGCTGACGAGTACCGACGACGAGCTGATGGACGTGGTGGCGGCGGCCTTTAAGGTCCGGCTGCGCTACTTCGGCCGCCGGGTCAAGCTGAACTACCTGGTGAACATCAAGAGCGGGCTGTGCCCGGAGGACTGCTTCTACTGCTCGCAGCGGCTCGGGTCGGCGGCCGACGTGCTCAAGTACACCTGGCTCAAGCCCGAGGAGGTGCTCAAGAGCGCCGAAGCCGGCGTGCGGGCCGGTGCCAAGCGCGTCTGCCTGGTGGCCAGCGGCCGCGGCCCGAACGACGCGGACATCACCCGGGTAGCGACGGCCATCACGAAATTCAAGGCACAAAACCCCGACATAGAGGTCTGCGCCTGCCTCGGCCTGCTCGCCGACGGCCAGGCCGAACGCCTGCACCGGGCCGGCACGACCGCCTACAACCACAACCTGAACACGGCCGAAGCCCACTACCAGGACATCTGCAGCACGCACGCGTACGCAGACCGGGCCGACACAGTACAAAGAGCCAAGGCCGCCGGCCTGTCCCCGTGCTCGGGCCTGATCGCCGGGATGGGGGAGACCGACGAGGAACTGGCCGACGTGGTGTTCGCGCTGCGCGACCTGGACCCCGACTCGGTGCCGGTCAACTTCCTGATCCCGTTCGAGGGCACCCCGCTGGGCGGCGAGTGGAACCTGACCCCGCAGCGCTGCCTGCGCATCCTGGCCATGGTCCGGTTCGTCTGCCCGGACGCCGAGGTCCGGCTGGCCGGCGGCCGCGAGATCCACCTGCGCAGCCTGCAGCCGCTCGCGCTGCACATCGTCAACTCGATCTTCCTCGGCGACTACCTGACCAGCGAGGGCCAGCCCGGCCGCCGGGACCTGGAGATGATCGCCGACGCCGGCTTCACGGTGGAGGGTGCCGACGAGCGGACCCTGCCCGCGCACCGTAGGGACCTGGTGCGCGTCCGCCGCCGGGGCCCGGGCACCACGCTGCCCGCCAATGCCTGAGCCGCGGATCGGCGATCTGGAGTGCGCCGCCGCGTTGCACTGGCAGGCGCCCGAGACCGAACGGCTGGGGGACTGGCTGCTCCGGGCGGCCGAGGGCTTCACCGGCCGCGCCAACTCGGCCCTGCCGCTCGGCGTTCCCGGTGTCCCGCTGCCCGAGGCGATCGCGACGGTCGAGGACTGGTACCGCCGCCGCGCCCTGCCCCCGATGATCGTCGTGCCCGGGGTCCTGCACGAGAGCACCCCTCCCGGTCCCTTGGAAAATCTTTTGGCCGAACGAGGCTGGCTACCCCGCCCCGGTCCCGCCTTCGTCATGACCGCGGCGATCGCGGACATCCCCGTCCGCACCGACACCGATGTGCAACTGGATACCGAGCCAGACGCGTCCTGGCTCGCGCTCTACCGCTACCGCGGTCAGGACCTGCCGCCGATCGCGCGCACGCTGCTGATGTCGGCACCGTGGCAGGCGTTCGCCACCGTCCGCCGGGACGGCCGCGCCGTGGCCTGCGGGCGCATTTCCGTGGCCGGCGCCCCGGGAGAGCAGTGGGGTGCGATCACCGCGGTCGAGGTCGATCCCGCCTGGCAGCGCCAGGGCCTGGGCGCGGCGCTCACCTCCGCGCTGGCCGCCGCGGCCGCCGGCCGCGCCGCGCGCCGTGTCCTGCTGCAGGTCGAGACGGGCAACGCCCCGGCCCGCGCGCTCTACTTCCGGTGCGGGTTCCGCGACTCCCATCGTTACCATTACTTGATTGCGCCCCCTGCCAGCTAGCACCGGGCCGACACATGCCTTATGTGCTTGGGGTTATCACGGGTCCTCGCTACGTTTGTAACTATGGCGCCCCGTGCCCGTAACGGATCTGCCCGCCCGCGCGGCGGGCTAGCCGAGGATGCCCTCGAGCTGCTGGACCCCCAGGAGGACGGCGGCAGCCGGACCCGCCCGAGCTCCGGCAGCCGCACCAGCAGCCGCGCAGGCACCACCAGCCGCAGTGGAGCCCGCGGCCGCGCCAGTTCGACCAGCGCCAGTTCGACCAGCGCCAGTACGACCAGCGCCAGTACGACCACCAGATCTCCCGCCCCGCGGGGCACGAGCGGCAAGCCGGGGCGGGGTACCCAGCCTCGTTCGGGCCAAAAGAAAAGCCAAAAGAAAAAAGGTACGGCCGGGAAGTCAGGCTCGGCGAAGGGCCGTGCGGCGAAGGGCCGTCCCGCCTCGGGCGCGGCCCCTCGCGATCCGGTCGTGATCCTGATCGGGTGGACCGGCCGCACGATAGCGGCCGCCTGGATGGTGGCGGCCGGCGCGGTCGGGTTCGCGGCCCGGGCGGTCGGCCGCGGCGCGCGCGACCTGGACCCGCACCACCGCCGGGACGGCGTGGGGCTGCTCACCCTGGGCGTGGCCATCGTGCTCGCGGCTTCGCTGTGGGGCCGGATGAGCAACACGGTCGGGCAGGCCATCCGTACCGCGGCGGTCGACGCGTTCGGCTCCCTCGCCTGGGTGATACCGGTGCTCGCGGTGCTGCTGGCCTGGCGGTTCCTGCGGCACCCGGACCGCAACACCGAGACGGTCCGCGCGTCCATCGGCTGGACCGCGCTGCTGCTCGGCGCGGTCGGCCTGATCCACATGGCCAAGGGCACGCCGCGCCCGTCCGACGGCGCGCACGCGATGCATGAGGCCGGCGGCTTCGTGGGCTACCTGATGTCCGGCCCGCTCGCCACCGCCGTCACGCCGTGGGCGGCGGCGCCGCTGCTGGCGCTGCTGGCGGTGTATGGCCTCCTGCTTATCTCCGGGACCCCGATGCACCGGATACCGGAGCGCTTCGCCGAACTGCGCGTGATGTTCGGGTACGGCAGGCCGCAAGACGGGCCGGACGGCGACGACCTGGAGATCGACGAGGGCTACCAGGCAGGCACCGGCAGCACGGTCGGCCGGGCGCGCGGCCAGCTCGCCAGGCAGATCAGGCTCCGCCCGGCCATCGAGGCGGGCGAGCACACCAAGCCCTACGACACGCCGCTGATCGAGCAGGATAAAAAGCGCGCGGCCAAGCCCAGCCACTCCTCGGCCCGCCCGGACGGCGGCGACGGCCTGATCGAGGCGCTTGGCTTCGGCGCGCATGAGGATTCCGGCCCGTCGCCCACGGCCGCCCCGCACGACACCCCCGCGAACGAGCCCGTGGCCGTGCCGAGGCCCTCGGCGCCGCTGCGCAGCCCGGAGCAGCTCATGCTGACCGGCGACGCGACCGCCTACACGCTGCCGCCCACGGCGCTGCTCCGGCCCGGGACGGCGCCGAAGGCGCGGACCAGGGCGAACGATATCGTGGTGGCGGCGCTGTCCGAGGTGCTCGAGCAGTTCCAGGTGGACGCGCAGGTCACCGGGTTCAGCCGGGGCCCGACGGTGACCAGGTATGAGATCGAGCTCGGCCCGGCGGTCAAGGTGGAGCGGGTCACCGCGCTGAGCAAGAACATCTCCTACGCGGTCAAGAGCGCCGACGTGCGGATCATCTCCCCGATCCCGGGCAAGTCCGCGATCGGGGTGGAGATCCCTAACGTGGACAAGGAAGTCGTCAGCCTGGGCGACGTGCTCAAGTCGCAGGTCGCCCTCGGCGACCACCACCCGATGGTGGTCGGCCTGGGCAAGGACGTCGAGGGCAACGTGAAGGTCGCGAACCTGGCCAAGATGCCGCACGTGCTGATCGCGGGCGCCACCGGGGCGGGCAAGTCGGTGTGCCTGAACGGGCTGATCACCTCGATCCTGACCCGGGCCACGCCGGACGAGGTGCGGATGATCCTGATCGACCCCAAGCGGGTCGAGCTGACCATCTACGACGGCATCCCGCACCTGATCACGCCGATCATCACCAGCCCGAAGAAGGCCGCCGAGGCGCTTGACTGGGTGGTCGGCGAGATGGAGCGCCGCTACGACGACCTGGCCGCCAGCGGGTTCCGGCACGTGGACGACTTCAACAAGGCGGTCCGGGCCGGCCAGCTCAAGCCGCCGCCGGGCAGCGAGCGGGTGTACCTGCCCTATCCGTACCTGCTGGTCATCGTGGACGAGCTGGCCGACCTGATGATGGTGGCCCCCCGCGACGTCGAGGACGCCGTGGTCCGCATCACCCAGCTGGCCCGGGCGGCCGGCATCCACCTGGTGCTGGCCACCCAGCGGCCGAGCGTGGACGTGGTGACCGGCCTGATCAAGGCCAACGTCCCGTCCCGGCTGGCGTTCGCCACCTCGTCCCTGATGGACTCCCGGGTCATCCTGGACCAGCCGGGCGCGGAGAAGCTGGTCGGGCAGGGCGACGCGCTGTTCCTGCCGATGGGCGCGTCCAAGCCGATCCGGCTGCAGAACGCGTTCGTGTCGGAGAAGGAGATCCGCGACATCGTCGCGCACTGCAAGAAGCAGGCCGAGCCGACCTACCGGGAGGACGTCGCGGCCGCGCCGGAACGCTCCCGGGAGGTCGACTCCGACATCGGCGATGACCTGGACCTGCTCGTCCAGGCGGCGGAGCTGGTGATCTCCACGCAGTTCGGGTCGACGTCCATGCTGCAGCGCAAGCTGCGGGTCGGCTTCGCCAAGGCCGGCCGGCTGATGGATCTGCTCGAGAGCCGGAACATCGTCGGCCCGAGCGAGGGCTCCAAGGCGCGCGACGTGCTGGTCCGGCCGGACGACCTGGAAGAGACGATCACGTCGCTGCGCGGCGGATAAAGCCCGGCCACCTTGGTGGTACCGGACCCGCGCCCGGCGCTGTCTACACTTGGTGATGACCCCCGCACTCGGGGAGTACTCTAAACGCGACTCACACTCGGTGGAGGCGTCGTGAGCATCGGCGAAACCTTGGCGGACGCGCGCCGTCAGGCCGGTCTCACCATCACCCAGGTCAGCCGGGAAACCCGGATCAGGGAATCGATCATCCGGGACATCGAGCAGGGCGACTTCTCCGCGTGCGGCGGCGACTTCTACGCGCGCGGGCACATCCGCAGCATCGCGGGCGTCGTCGGCACCGACCCGGTCCCGCTGATCAGCGAGTACGACCGCGAGCACGGGCCGCTCGGGGCGATCAGGGCCGCCGACGTCTTCGAGCCGTCCACCCCGATCAAGATCCGCGAGCGGCGCTCGCCCAGCCTCAGCATGATCGTGGGTGTGGTGCTGCTCGCCATCATCGGGTTCGGCGCGTACCGGCTGGTGTCACATCACGGCAGGACCAACGCGGCCGCCACCGCCCCGACTCACCGGCCCACGGCCCGCGCGACACCCACTGTGCACCCCACGCCCTCGCCTAAGCGGACGGCCTCCGACGTGGTGATCCAGCTCACCGCCAACGAGGACTGCTGGGTGCTGCTGACCAGCGGCAGCAGCGGGTCGCAGATCTACATGGGCGTGGTCCCGGCGGGTTCCTCGATGACGTGGACCGAGAAGCAGGCGGTGAACGTCCGCTTGGGCAACCCGGGCGGAGTCGTCCTCACCGTGAACGGCAAGCGCCAGAATCCCAACAGCACCAACCCGGTGACGCTGACCTTCAGTCCGGGAACTACCACACAATCCCCTGGGTAGGCTCTCGGTGTGCCTTCACGTTCCTCCTCCGTCCCTGCTAAGCCAGTACCTCGCACGGTCAGCCTGGTCACGCTCGGCTGCGCGCGCAACGAGGTTGATTCAGAAGAGCTCGCGGCGCGGCTGACCGCGGCGGGCTGGGAGCTGACCTCAGACGGCGACGCCAGCGTCGTCCTGGTGAACACCTGCGGCTTCATCCAGGCGGCCAAGCAGGAGTCCATCGGCGAACTGCTCTCGGCCGCCGAGTCGGGCGCTAAGGTCGCCGCCGTCGGCTGCCTGGCCGAGCGCTACGGCGCCGAACTGGCCGACGAACTGCCCGAGGCGCAGGTGCTCGGCTTCGACGACTACGCTGAGATCGGCGCCCGGCTGGATGACGTGCTGGCCGGCCGCAAGCGCCCCGCGCACACCGCCAGGGACCGCCGCACGCTGCTCCCCATCACCCCCGCCGACCGCCAGTCCACGCCCGCCGACCGCCAGTCCGCGCCCGCAGAGACCTCACAGCCTGCAGTATCATCGTCGACCGTAGTCGACCTATCAAACCCGGCCGCGCCCTGGACTGGTCCCGGCGGGGGCGTGTTCCGGCGCCGGCTGTCCGGTGGCGTAGTCGCCCCGCTGAAGATCGCGTCTGGCTGCGACCGGCGGTGCTCGTTCTGCGCGATCCCGTCCTTCCGTGGCGCGTTCGTCTCGCGCCGGCCGCCCGAGATCCTGGCCGAGGCTCGCTGGCTGGCCGGCCAGGGTGTCCGCGAGCTGGTGCTGGTCAGTGAGAACTCCACCTCCTACGGCAAGGACCTGGGCAACCTGCGGCTGCTCGAGGAGGTGCTGCCCGACCTGGCCGCCACCGAGGGGATCGAGCGGGTCAGGATCAGCTACCTGCAGCCCGCCGAGCTGCGGCCGGGGCTTATCGAAGTGATCGCCTCCACGCCGGGTGTGGCTCCCTATTTCGACCTGTCGTTCCAGCACGCCAGCGGCCGGGTGCTGCGGGCCATGCGGCGGTTCGGCGACCGGGAGCGGTTCGGTGCCCTGGTTGACCAGATCAGGGAGCAGAGCCCGCAGGCCGGGATCCGGTCCAACTTCATCGTGGGCTTCCCCGGTGAGACCCCCGACGACCTGCGAGAACTTGAGCTCTTCCTAAGCCACGTCGGCCTCGACGCGATCGGTATCTTCGGCTACTCCGACGAGGACGGCACCGAGGCGGCGTCGCTGCCCGGTCACCTGGACGAGGCGGAGATCGCCCGCCGGGTCGAGGAGTTCGCCAGCCTGGCCGACGAGCTGATGACCCAGCGGGCCGAGAGCAGGCTCGGCGAAACCCTGGACGTGCTGATCGAGGAAGAGGCCGACGACGGCCCGCCCGGGGCTTTCCTGGGCCGGGCCGCCCATCAGGCTCCCGAGGTCGACGGGGTGACGACGGTCAGGACTCCGGTCCCGGCCCGTCAGCTCGCGCCCGGAGACATGGTCCGCGCCGTGGTGACCGGCTGTGAGGGAGTCGACCTGATCGCGGACGTGCAGCCGCAGTGACCGGCGAGGCCGGGCTGGTGAATGTGGCGAACGTCCTCACGATGGTTCGCATCATCCTCATCCCGGTGTTCGTCGGCTGCCTGCTCGCGGGCGGAACGGCCTGGCGGCTCGCTGCGCTCGCTACGTTCTGCGTCGCGTCGCTGACCGACCTGCTGGACGGGCGGCTGGCTCGCAGCCGCGGTCTGGTGACCGATTTCGGCAAGATCGCCGACCCGGTGGCCGACAAGGCGCTGACCGGGGCGGCGCTGATCTGCCTGTCCGCGCTCGGTGAACTGCCCTGGTGGGTCACTGGCGTGATCATGTTCCGGGAGATCGGGGTGACCGTGCTGCGGTTCTGGGTGATCCGCCGGGGCGTGATCGCGGCCAGCCGCGGCGGTAAGGCGAAGACCCTCCTGCAGGTCGTCGCGATCTGCCTGTACGTGCTGCCGGCCACGCTGAGTCCGCCGGGGATCGTGCGTGCCCTCTTCATGGCGGCGGCGGTTGTGGTTACGTTGGTGACCGGCATCGACTATGTGCTTCAGGCGATGCGGCTCCATCGTTCAGAACCGGCGGCCGGCCGATAAGGGGTAGGGGAGGCATGAAGGTGGTCTTGGGGTCGGAGTCACCGGAGTCACCGGGGTCATCGGCGGGCGAGGCGGCGCGCGATCTGGCGAGCCAGGTCCTGGACCGGCTGCGGGCCGGCGGCCAGACCGTCGCCGTGGCGGAGTCGCTGACCGGCGGGCTCGTCGCCGCTGCGCTCACCGACGTGCCCGGGTCGTCCGCGGCCTTTCGCGGCGGGATAATCGCCTACGCCACCGAACTGAAGGCCCAACTGCTCGGCGTCGACGAGCTGATGCTCCGCCGGCACGGCGCGGTCTACCCGCCGGTCGCCGCGGCGATGGCGCGGGGCGTCCGGGCCCGGCTGGGCGCGACCTACGGGGTGGCGACGACGGGCGTCGCCGGGCCTGAGCCCTCTGACGGTCAGCCGGTGGGCACCGCGCACATTGCGGTGAGCGTCGCCGACGACACCGTGGTCCGCACGATCGCGCTGACCGGGGACAGGCACGAGATACGTAGACTGACCGTGGAGCACGCCCTCGGACTCCTGCTCGGCAGGCTGCGGGAAGAGAGTTAGTGATTACAGCGTTACGTTAGGAGCGAACACGCACAGGCATGATCTCGCGGACTTACGGTGAGTGCAGGTACGGTGGAGGTGTGGCGGTTACGACTTCGGGAAGCTCGGGAAGGGAGTGCGGCTATGGTTCTGCTTCGTCAGCTGCTAGGTGACGTCCTACGTCGGCTGCGCCTGCGTCAGGGTCGCACCCTGCGCGAGGTCTCGGCCTCGGCGCGCGTTTCCCTCGGTTACCTGTCAGAGGTCGAGCGCGGGCAAAAGGAAGCCTCGTCCGAACTGCTCGCCGCCATCTGCGGCGCGCTCAACACGCCGCTTTCCCAGGTGTTCCGCGAGGTATCCGACAACTTCGCCTTGGCTGAGCTGCAGAACGAGCCGATCCTCGGCATTCCCAGGGAGCCCGGCCTGCGGGTCCCCGCGGAGGCCAGCGCCGGCCTGAACGGCACCGCCCTGAATGGCACCGCCCTGAACGGCGAGCATGGCTTCGCCCCGATCAGCACCCTGGCTGCGGACGAAGAAACCTCGCTGGAGTTCGCGGACGACCAGCCTGGCTTCGGTCCGCCTTCCGGGCACGTGCACGACGTCACCGACATGGTGTCGGTCTGAGGGAGCCCGTCCGCGCTGCTACGCTCGCGCGCTAGACCCAGGCGCTCGGGTTCTCCGTCAGATGCCGGACCATGTCGGGCAGGTTCCTTGACACGATGTCGGCCAGCGTGACCTGCTCGAGCACGGCCCGCTCGTTGGCCCGCAACGCGATCCACACTTGCTGCAGGGGTTCGGCCACGCCCGGGTAGGTGACGTTCTCCGGGCGCTCGCCCCGGACGCCGAGCAACTGGCCGTCGATGGCCCTGATGATGTCGGCCAGCGAGATCTCCGCCGCCGGCCGCGCCAGCCAGAAGCCGCCGTCGGGTCCGCGCTGGCTGCGGACGAGCCCGGCCCGCCTGAGCTGGGTCAGGATCGTCTCGAGGAATTTGCCCGGTATCTGCTGCGCACGGGCAAGCTGATCGGCCGTGACGTGTCCACTGCTGGCCGCGGCGAGCTCGATCGCGGCGCGCAGCGCGTAGTCGGCCCGGGCTGACAGTCGCATCACGCCATTATGCACGTTCCCTACCGCCTTTCTAGCATTGGCGGGCGGCCCGCCCGCGGTGGCCAGGCTCTGTTAGCCTCGCTAGCGACGTTAATGAGCGGGCCTGGGGGAGCATGTCCACGCCAGAAAAAGAAAAGACGAGTCAGCCGCCTCGGCCGTCGCCGTGGCCGACACCGAGACCGACACCGGGACCGGCGCTGATGTCGCCGCCGGGACCGGCGCCGTGCTCGCAGGCCGGATGCTGGGCGCCAGGTTCCATGCCAGCAAGCCGTTAGGCCAGCCCGAGGAGCTCGGCGGCGGCCTGGGCGCTGGCCCGGGACGCGCCGTAGGTGGCCAGGTAGGAGGTCCCTGCCGGCGGACGCCAGAGGGGCAGGCCCATCTCCACCAGGACCAGATCGGGGCGCGCCACCAGCAGGGCCTTGACCAGGGACCGCGTGTTCTGGTCCCGGTGCGCGTCGCGCACCACCGCCACCAGCGAGCGCCCGGCCGCGGCCGCCAGGATCGCCGGGGCGTCCTTGGGCACCTCCCCGTTACCTAGGACGTGGACCCGGCGGACGCTTCCGGGCGGTGCCCACGGGCCCAGCCCCCACCCGAACCGTCCCGCGGCGATGTTCTCCCGCGGCTCGACCTCGATGATCACCGGGTGGCGGAGCGTCCGCTGCGGCCCCGAGACGCGCGCCGCGCGCCGGGCCGCGGCCAGCCCGATCCTGGCCCGGTCCGCGGGCCCGCGGACCGCGCCGTCATCCGGGACGCCGTCGCCGTCCGGGACGCCATCGCCGTCCGGGTCCCGCCGGGTGCGCGCCAGGCCCCCGCGCAGGCGCGCGACCCGGTCGGCGGCCTCTTCCAGCCGTGCCCCGTCGAGCGCGCCGTCGCGCACCGCGGCGACCAGCGCCTGGCGGACCGCGAGGTATTCGTCCTCGGTGCCGTCCCGGCCCAGGCACAGCAGGTCGGTGCCTGCCGCCACGGCCAGCACCGCCGCCCGGGGAATGCCGAACATGTCCCTGGTCGCCCGCATTTCCAGCGCGTCGGAGACGATCACCCCGGTGAAGCCGAGTTCGCCGCGCAGCAGCCCGGTGAGCGCGGCGCCGGACACGGTGGCGGGCAGGTCGCCGGTGAGTTCGGGCACCCGCAGGTGGCTGGGCATGATGGCGAGGGTGCCGGCCCTGATCGCGGCCTCGAACGGAGGCAGGTCGCGCAGCCGCAGGTCGTCCAGGCCACCTTCGATGGTGGCGATGGCCTCGTGGGTGTCGGTGCCGGTGCGGCCGTGCCCGGGGAAGTGCTTGGTGCACGCGGCTACGCCCGCGCCCTGCAGGCCGGCCACCGCGGCGGCGGTGTGCCGGGATACCAGGCCGGTGTCCGCGCCGAAGGACCGGGTGCCGACGGCGGGGCTGTCCGCCGAGCCGAGCACGTCGGCGCAGGGCGCGAGGTCGAAGTTGATCCCCAGGGCGGCCAGGTCGGCGCCGATCGCCTGGTACACCGACCTGGTCAGGCCGGTGTCGTCGACCGCGCCGAGCGCGGCGTTGCCCGGGTAGGGGCTGCCGTCGGAGTACGCGACCCGGGTGACGTCGCCGCCCTCCTCGTCGATCGCGATCACCGGGTCGGCGCCGGCCGACGCCGCGCGCAGCCCCGCGGTCAGCGCATGCACCTGGTCCGGAGCCGAGATGTTCTGGCCGAAGAGCGTGACGCCGGCCATGCCACGGCCGAGCGCGTCGAGGATCCAGCGCGGGGCCGAGGCGCCGGGGAACGGCGGGATGAGGATGGCGTCGGCCAGCCGGGTCAGCGCGGGGTCGGCGGCCCTGACCGTCGTGTCCTGGCTCACCCCTTCACCGCCCCGGCGACCAGGCCGTTGACCATCCGGCGCTGGACGATGAGGAAGAAGACCATCACCGGGATGGTGAACAGGGTGGAGGCGGCCATGATGCCGCCCCAGTCCACCGATCCCCGGCCGTAGAAGTACTGGACGTAAATGGGCAGCGTGTACTTGGCCGTGTCGGTGCCCAGGAAGGTCAGCGCGAAGACGAACTCGTTCCAGGCGAAGATGAACGCGAACACGCTGGTCGCCACCAGTCCCGGCGCGGTCAGCGGCAGCAGGATCCGCCAGAAGACCCGCAGCGGCCCGGCGCCGTCGATGGCGGCGGCCTCTTCCATCTCGCGCGGCACCGTCGCCACGAAGTTGCGCAGCATCCAGATCGTGACCGGCAGCGCGAACGCGGTGTACACCAGTATCAGCCCGACCAGGCTGTCCAGCAGGTTGAGCCGGCGGAAGTCGAGGAACAGCGCGATCACCAGCGCCTGCTGCGGCAGCATCTGCACGATCAGCAGCATGATCAGGTACGAGGTGCGGAACCTGAACCGGAACCTGGCCAGCGCGATCGCGGCCAGCATGGCGATCA
>JBKQQQ010000113.1:0-5264 GCA_052144275.1 Streptosporangiaceae bacterium | reverse complement strand
GCACGCCGATCATGCGCCGCGCGTTCCGGTACGACGGGGAGATCTGCGAGTACGGGTACCCGCGCAACGACCTGCTCAGCCGGGCCGACACCGCGGAAGTGGCCGCGCGGGTGCGGACCCGGCTCGGTCTGCCGGAAGGGAAGCGGGTCGTGCTCTACGCGCCCACCTGGCGGGACAACCAGGTGTACGCGAACGGCCGCAGGTACCGGTTCGACATGCGCCTGGACCTGGAGCGCGCCTGGCGGGAACTCGGCCAGGACCACGTGTTCCTCATCCGCGGGCACCACCACATGGCCGACGACGTGCCTGCCGGGATGCGGGCCGGCTTCGCGATCAACGTCACTGCCTACCCCGATATCACCGAACTCTTCCTGGTCTCCGATGTCCTGGTCACCGACTACTCCTCGGCCATGTTCGACTACGCGGTGACCGGGCGCCCGATCCTGTTCTTCACCTATGACCTGGCCGAATACCGCGATAGCCTGCGCGGCTTCTATTTCGACTTCGAAGCGGAAGCCCCGGGTCCGCTGCTGGACGACTCGGCCGGGGTGATCGAGGCCGTCAAGGACGTCGATTCCGTCGCCGCCTCCTACCGCGACGCCTACCAGCGTTTCGCGGCCAGGTTCTCCTCCCTGGACGACGGCAAGGCGGCGGCCCGCATCTGCGATCGCCTCTTCGCCGGCTGACCCGCCGCACCGGTCCGGGCCGGCCATCATCGTGGGCGGGCCCCTATCAGGGGAGTTTCCGCCCGCGATAACGGGGGGACCCTGGGTGGCCGGGAGGTGAAGGTAGCGCTTCGTCCGGTTTAACGGACGGGGCTTGGATAACCTGGGGTCCAGTGTGCCGTCCGGCCTGGAGGCGGCGCCTTGGGAAGGGACAGCTGTGTCGGATACCGACATCGGGCCTGAGGACCCGGCCGAGGCGGTTGCGCCGACCGCGGCGGTCGCGGCGCCCGAGTCGGCCGGACCGGCCTCCCTGGCGTCGGCCGGACCGGCGGCCCGGCCGGTGGCCCAGTCGGTGGCAGGGCGCGGCCGGGCCAGTCACCCGGAGCCCTCGAGGGGCGCGCGGCGATGGAGCAGCTGGCTGGTGATCGCCGTTCCCGCGGCCACGGCGTTCGTGGTCGGCGGGTACGAGATCGGCGGGCCCTCGCTCTGGCGGGACGAGGCCTACACCAAGGACGCGATCACGCGGTCCGTCAGCCAGATCTTCGCCCTGCTCGGGCGGCAGGACGCCGTGCACGGCGCCTACTACATGCTCATGCACGTCATCGCAGCCGCGGCCGGGACCTCGGCGGTCGCCCTGCGGTTCCCCTCGCTGTGCGCCATGGTCATCGCCACCGCCTTTACCGCGGCGATCGGCCGGCGGGCGGCGGCCCTGGCGCTGGCCCCGGACGCCGGACGCGCGAGCCGCCTCGACATCCCGGCGCTGACCGGCCTGCTGTCAGGCATGGTCTTCGCGACCGCGCCGTACATGACCTACTACGCCCAGATGGCCAGGTCCTACGCGATCGTGACGATGTTCGCCACGATCGCCAGCTACCTGCTGATCCGGGCGTACCCCGACGGCCGGTGGCGATGGTGGGCGGCATACGCGGCCGCCGTCGCGCTGACCGGCCTGTTCAACCTGTTCGGGCTGCTGATCCTGGCCGCGCACGGCGTGACGCTGCTGCTGACCGACGCTCGCGGCGAGGCTGCGGACACTCGCGGCGAGGCTGCGGACGCTCACGGCGAGGCTGCGGACGCTCGCGGCCAGGCCGCGCAGGGGCGCCGGATCGGCCGGGTACCGCTGCGCTGGCTAGCCGCCGCGGCAGCCGCGGTGGTCGTGCTCGGCCCGTTGCTCGACGTCGCGCACCGCGAGCAGAAGCAGATCAGCTGGGTGGTCCGGCCCGACTTCCGGACGATCGAGAAGCTCGTGTCCGACTTCGCCGGCTCGCGGGCCCTGGTGCTCCCGTTCGCCCTGCTCGCGTTGGCCGGTATCGCGGCCGCCTGCCTCGCGGACAACTGGCGCCCGCTCAACCCCGCGGCGATAGCGCTGCCCTGGCTGGTGGTGCCGCCGTTCCTGCTGATCGCGGGGTCGTACATCAAGCCGGTCTACGTGGAGCGGTACGTCGAGTTCTGCCTGCCCGCGCTGGCCATCCTGGTCGGCGCGGGCCTGGCCGGGCTGGTCAGGCTCGCCACCAGCCAGCGGCTCAGCCAGTCGGGCCTGACCTGGCTGCCGCCCGCGGTAGCCGCGCTGGTCATCGCGGGGCTCGCCGTCATGCTCATCGGGCCGCAGGGCGCCATCAGGCAGACCGCGGCCCGGCCCGACGACCTGCGGCTGGCCTCGGCCATCGTGGCGGCCAACGAGCAGCCCGGCGACGTGGTCTTCTACATCCCGGTCAACATGCACGTCCTCGGCACCGGGTACCCGGCACCGTTCCTGCGGCTCCGCGACATCGCGCTGGCGAAGTCCCCGGTCGCCTCGGCCACCCTGACCGGCACCGAGATCACCAGTCCGGCGTTGCTGAAGAGCCGGTTCACCGACGTCAGGCGCGTGTGGGTGGTCACCGGCAACAGCAACTACCAGTTCCCCACGCCGTCCACGCCGGTGGACAAGGAGAAGATGGCGCTGCTAGCCGGCGCCGGCCTGCACATCCTGCACCGCTGGCAGGCCGGCGAGGTCATGCTCACCCTGTACGGCTCCTGACAGGGGTCCGCGCGAACGCATGGTTGTGACGTTCTACCCATAAGAGGGGCCTTTGATAAATCCCACGGTCGTCCGACCAGTTCAGCGCGTCTCGCGGTCGAGGCCGTGTACTCGTTCTGACGACTTGTTGAGAATGATGGGCCGTCAGGTTGTGTCGTCGAGGTGCAGGCTAGTGAGGGAGGTCAGGTTCCGCAGCCAGCTCGGCGTCTCCGCCAGCTGGGTGCCGCGCAGGTCCAGGGTGGTCAGGGCGGTCAGGTTCGCCAGCCAGCCCGGCAGCTCGGTCAGCTGGTTGTGGCTCAGGTCCAGGTCTGTGAGGGCGGTCAGGTTCCCTAGCCAGTCCGGCAAGGCGGTCAGCTGGTTGTAGCACAGGTTCAGCCTGGTGAGGGCGGTCAGGCCGCCCAGGGCGTCTGGTAGCGCGTTCAGCTGGTTGAAGCCCAGGTCCAGGTCGGTCAGAGCGGTCAGGTTCCCCAGCGCGGCGGGCAGTCCGGCCAGCTGGTTGCCTTCCACGTACAAGCTGGTGAGGGTGGTCAGGCGGCCCAGCCAGTCCGGCAGCCGCGTCAGCCCGCAGTAGGCCAGGTACAAGGTGGTGAGCGGGGGCAGGCTGGGCGGCGAGTCGGGCAACGGGTCCAGCGGGTTGTAGCTCAGCTCCAGGGTGGTGAGGCCGGGCAGGCGGTCCAGCCAGCCGGGCAGCGCGGTCAGCTGGTTGTGCTGCGCGTCCAAGGCGGTGAGGCTGGCCAGGGTCCCTACCCAGTCCGGCAGCACCGTCAGCTGGTTGTAGCTCAGCTCCAGGCTGGTGGGGGCGGGCAGAGACCGGATCCACTCCGGCATCGCGGTCATCCACCCGCTGCTCAGCCGTCCGCTGTGCAGCCAGACCTCGCGTCCGTCCTCCGACACGCACTCGCGCGGCGCCTCCGTATCCATGTTTCCATCATCACGGATCGCCACCTCTGCCATAGGGACGGGTGCCAAATCGAAAAATTTCGTCCAGCCCGCCACCTCACCCTAGAAATCACGCTACAGCTCTGACCAGGAGGTCGATTCACGCGCCATCCAGCCCGTCCATGAAGTCGTGGGCGTAGCGGGTGTGCAGCAGCCGGTCCACGTGAGACTTCGTCCAACGCGGACGGCTGCTCGGGGTGGGCAGCCGTCGGTGTTCAGCACGGCGCCGATCGCGGCCAGGCTCAGACCCTGAAGCCGCAGCGACCCTGAAGCCGCAGCCCGACCACCTTGGCGGAGCCAGGTTCCTGGTTCCTCCGAGTCCTGGTGTCGAGCGCGCACGGCACCAAGGCGGCTGTGATGGTGCCGTGCGTAGAGTGGGTAGAACGTCACAACCCTGCGTTCCGTCCGAGGGCAACTGCGGGCGGTATGGACTGAATGTCCGATTCAGGAGGTGGTGGCAGTCGCGAGAGGGGAAGCTAGGACCCAAGACGTGAGCCAACCAGGGCGAGCGCCTCACCGGGGTACGCGACCTCAAGCTCAGGCGCCGGACGACTCCGGCTGCGGGGTACCGAACCCGCTGGCTATCAGCTGCTCCCGGATCTTCCTGCGGCCCCGGTGCAGCCGGGACATCACGGTGCCGACCGGCGTCCCCATGATCTCGGCGATCTCGCGGTAGGGATAGCCCTCGATGTCCGCCAGGTACACCGCCGTGCGGAACTCGCCGGGCAGGTCGCGCAGGGCCCGCAGCAGGTCGGAGTCGGTGGTCCGGTCCAGCGCCTCGGTCTCGGCCGAGGGCACCGGCGGCGTGAGCCGGTCCGCCGACATCTGCCATTCCTGCAGGTCACCGCCGAGTGCTTGCTGTGGCTCACGGCGCCGCTTGCGGTAGACGTTGATGAACGTCGTGGTCAGGATCCGGTTCAGCCACGCCCGTAGGTTGGTGCCCGGAGTGAACTGCTGAAACGCCGCGTAGGCCTTGACCGACGTCTCCTGGACCAGGTCCTCCGCGTCGGTCGGGTTCCTCGTCATCCGGAGCGCAGCCGGGTACAGCTGGCCAAGCTGCGGAACCACGTCGCGCTCGAAACGCTCGCGGTCTTCGCTAGAATGTTCGGCTCGGCTCATGTTCACCCCGGTTGCTTGTCATCTCACTTTATATAGACGCATAACAGGCCCTGAAACGTACCCCCTGTTGCGAAAATCACGTCGCTGCCGGGCGGTGCCGTTCCCGGCTAGCCGTCAGTGACGACATCATGATGCCGAAGCCTGCTGAAGGCAAGCTGAGAGTCGGCTGGAGGGACCGCCTGAAGCGGCGGGAGACGACCGGACGAGGGAAACCGGCCCTCAGATCCAGCCGCGGCCGATTCGGTACCACATGTGGCTGTACCAGTCGTGGTAGGGGATGACCTGGCCGGCCAGGATCGCGTAGAAGTACCAGAACATCAGCAGCACGCACAGCACGTAGGCACCGACGATGAGGGCCCCGGTCGAGCGGCGCAGGGCGCTGGCCGTGGCGGGCCCGAGGATCAGCCCCAGGCACAGCACGATGGACAAGATCAGGAAGGGCTCGAACTCCAGCGCGTAGTAGTAGAACTTGGTCCGCGACACCAGCGGGAACCACGGCGCCCAGCCCGCCAGCACGCCGC
>JBKQQQ010000112.1:0-11218 GCA_052144275.1 Streptosporangiaceae bacterium | reverse complement strand
CTCCGGCGAATCCCGGAACAGCCAGCCGAGGATCTTCTTCTCCCCGGCGATCGCCGCCACCGCGACGTCGTAGAGATCGCGGACGACCCCGGGTTGGGCGATGCAGTCGGCGAGCACATGCTGCCGGGCATCAGGTCGTACTCGTCCCGTCCGGCCGCCACTGCGGCGAAGACCTGATCGAGATTCAGGTCGCGGAACATCGAGGGGTCTTCGCGCTCGCCCATGTCTGAAGGGCCCTCGAACAGGATGCTGCGGAACGGCACTGCAGGAGTCACGCCAGCCTCCACCAGCACGTAGTGCGGCAGAAGCCATCAGCCATGGCGGCGGTTAGAGGCGAGCTTCATCACCTGCCCCGATTTTACCGCACCGTCATGATTTACTGACGGACCGGCTCGGCGGCATGCGGCGCGAGGGCATTGCCGGGCCCGACAGGGACGATCTATCCGCGCACTGCGGCCTGGTCCAGCAAGCCGATCGCGTGACGCAGCGCCGCTTCCCGTTCGGCCAGTTCCCGTTCCTTCGCCGCGGCCTGGCCGGCGGAGGCTTCGCGCAGGCCTGCCGCGGCCTCCAGCGCCGACCGTATCCGGTCGGTGCCGTCGGCGTACCGCTGTTCAACCACCCGCACCAGCGCCCGTTTCGCCTCGCCGAGACGGTACTGCAGATCCCCCCTGGCCCGGCCGATCTGGCTGTTCACCAGGTCAGATGCTGCACGGCGCAAGTGCTCTCTGGCCGCCCGCCTGCCGAGCTCGCCGGGCAGCCGGCGGCGGACAGCGCCGGCCAGCAACTCAGTCTGGCCGATGTCCTCGGCGGTGATGAAGAAGAACCGCCGGCTTTCGGCCAGCCGGCCTTCCGGATCGGGGACAGCGAGATCCAGGCCGAGCAATTCGGCGGCAGAGTCACGCAGCGCGTCGAGCTCGGCCCCCAGGTCCGCGGCCAGCCGGGCATCCACCCGGGCCAGTCCCCGTTCGATGGCCTCCCTGCGTTGCTGGCGCCAGGTCTGCGCGGCGGCCAGGGTAAGCGCGGTCAGCCGGTCATGGCCGCGCCTTTCAATCTCGGCCGGCGGCGCTGCGCTCAGCTCGCCATCGAACAGCGCATCGAGGTGCCCGCTGATCTCGCGGCCCAGCCGGGGCGCATCCTCACCGGCGGCGTCGTTGAGGGCGGACAGCAGCCGGGCCGACTCGGCGTCAACCACGGCCACGGCATCGCGACCGTGGACCGTCACCTCGGCCAGCCGCGTGCTGAACCGCTCGACGCGACCGGCTGCCTCGCCGGCGCGCATCTCGGCCGCCCGCCGGGTCAGCGCCACCTCATCCAGCAGCGAACCCGCGATCCGGCGGGCCTGCGCGATCGCCGACGCGCGCAGGTCAGCCTTCCGCTGGGCTGACAGATAGGCGGTGAAACCGGTCTCGAACGCGGTAAAGCCGGCATCGCCGCCGCGACGAGCGGCCCGCGCCGACATCGGATACACCGTCCCGGGGTAGCCGGCCTCGGCGAGCACCTGCGTGGTGAACTCCGACGCCTCCGCCAGTCCGGCCTCGTCCAGATGATCGGCCTTGTTCAGCACGGCGAACATCGTCACCGACAGCTCCGCCACCCGGCTCAGCAGATCCCGCTCGCTCGCCGAAACCGGCGGATCGGCGGTCAGCACCAACACCGCCGCATCCATCGCCTGCAGCGCCTCATGGGCTGCCGCGGTGTCCCACTGGAACACCGACCCGGTGCCGGGCGTGTCGACCAGCTCGACCCCGCCGGCCAGTACCGGCGCGTCCAGGTACACGGCGACACCCCCTACCCTGCGCTGGTTACGGGGATTCCGCGTTTCGGTCACGAAGTCCGCCAGCGCTGTCAGCGGGTGCTTTTCCACGTGCCCGTCCAGGAAAGCCACCTCGACACGCGAGTCGTCGCTATACCGCACGGTCGTGGCGACCGCGGTCAACGGGGTCACCCCGGACGGCAGTACATCGCGGCCCAGCAGGGCGTTGATCAGCGTGCTCTTGCCCCGTTTGGCCTCACCGACGACCAGGACCCGCAGCCGCGCCGCGTCCAGGCGGTCAAGCAGAGCCACGAGCTGCTGCCGGTCGCGTTCGTTCCCGAGCGTAGCGAGGCTGTTCAAGGCGGCAGCCAGAGTGCTCTCGCCGTCCGGCATCGGCGCCATCCTCCTACCTGCGTCAAGCGGTACGCGTGGTAGGGACCGTTGGCGGCGGGGCCGCGTTCGCGTCGCCCGCGCGTGGCGGGTGTCAGCGCGGCGAGCCCCTCCGCCGCGCTCTCGCCAGGATAACGTGACGCCGCCCACATCGGTGGCATGTGCTTCTGCGGCCCCCCGACTCCGGGGGCTGGGTATCCTGATCGCGTCACGCGATGAAGCTGGCGTAGTACCGGGACACAGGTGATGCCTGGGCTGACGTGCTGACCAAGCGCATCAGTCATCGCAATGCTCTCCACGACGCTGCGACCGCTCAGGCCATGGCGAAACGATGGAGGGACCCGTGATGGGCCTGAGCGCGTGGGAACAGAATGCCCTGGACTCGATCAAGGACGGTCTGGCCAGTTCTGACCCCGTGCTGGTCGCGCGGCTGACCATATTCACCCGGCTGGCCTCCGGTGAGGAGATGCCGGCCAGCGAGAAGATCCAGGTCGGCTCCCGGCTTTCTCGCCCCAAGGCAGGACAGCCCGCCCGGGTGCACCAGCGCCCGGGCTTGCATCAGACAATGCCGCTGCTGCTGTGGCTGGTCACTACCGTGGCGCTGATCGCGGTCGCGCTGGTCTACAACCGCGGCGGCAGCGAACGCACCTGCACGGGATCCTGGGGAACGTTCTGCGCCACTGCGGCAGCCGCACCCAAGTCGGCCCAGGGCCTTCCCTGAACAGCCCATGGGGCCGTCCGGTCCTTCATCACGCCAGGGCGGTTACCACGGCGATGACGGCGACCAGGGCGATGAGCATGTAAAGCAGGTAGGCATCCAGGCGCCCCGACTGGAGGCGCTTTGCGGTCGTCACGATCGCCATGAAGAACCCGAGCGCGGGCCGGTACAGGTAGGTCTCGACCACCTCCATGACGTCGGAGGCGTAACGGAGATGCGCGGCCGCGTCCGCGCTCACGTCAGGACGATCCGGGGCGCCGGAGCCATCGTCGCTGGCGTCTTCCTCCATCATGACCTCGCGCAGCTCGGCGCGGGTGTGCAGGACGCCGGCCAGCACCCGGCGGGTGGGGTTGGCGTAGCCGAAGGCGGTGTAGGAATCGGCGCCTTCGACGCCGATCGTCGCCGAGCGCCAGGCCGGGACGCGGCGCACCCGCAGCAGCCGCCGCCCGGACACCGCCCAGGCGAACAGCCCCACCAGGAACAGCATCAGCGGCATCTCCACCCATAGCCATGACGGCGACAGGATCGAGAACCCGGCGAACACCGGCTGCAGGACCCACGGGGACTTCAGCGCGCCCATAACCAGCGAGGCCGGGACCGCGGGCGACAGCCCCGCGGCGATCACCCGGATCTCCAGCGGGGTCACCGCCGCGGTCGCCAGGCAGCACACCGCCAGCACGACTATCGCCGTCCGCCCGGCCCAGCCCCAGGGGGGTTTGGGGGGGCGGGCAGCCCTTCCCAAGGGGGGTCCGGGGGGATGGGTCCCCCCGGGAGGAAGAGCAGGGGGGGTCTGGGGGGGATCGTTCCCCCCGAGACAAATGAGCCCGACGAGGCGGACGAAGGTGACGCCGGCGAAGCCGACGGTGAGGGCCACCGCGGCGCCGGCTAGGGCGAGCACCAGGCGGTAGCCGAGTCCGGGCACCCGGAACTGCTGCATTAGGGATTCCAGCAGGAACCACTCGGACACGAAACCGACCGTGGGCGGCAACCCGGCCAAGGTCAGGGAGCCCACGGCCAGGCCCATGGGGGCGAAGCCGCTCCACGGGGTGCCCCGCGCCCGGCCTCGCAGTTCCTCCAGGTCGTCACGGTCCGTCGCGGCCTCGATCCCGGCGGACGAGGTGAACAGCAAGGACTTGGCGACGGTGTGCGCTACCACCTGTAGCGTGGCGGCCAGCATCCCCGCCGCGACCAGGCGACGGTCCCCGGTCGCCGCGCCGGTCAGCGCGACGCCGAAGCCGGTGACGATGAGCCCGGTGTTCTCGATGCTGGAGTAGGCGATCACCCGGGACAGCCGGTTCTGCACCGCCGCGTGGGCGATGCCGAGCAGCGCGCTCAGCGCGCCGAGCACCAGCAGCCCGCCGACCAGCCAGCCGGGTGCCCGGCCGAGCAGCGCCAGCGTGCGCCACATGCCGTAGAAGGCGACGTTGACGCAGACCCCGGCCATGATCGCGCGGGCCGGGCCGGGCGCGGCGGCGTAGCCGCGCGGCAGCCAGATCTGGAACGGCACCAGGCCGGCCTTGACCGCGAACCCCGTGAGCAGCAGCACATACGCGGTGGTCCGGACCGCGCCGCCGGGGACGTGTGCGAACGACGCCAGCATGATCGAGTGCGATCTGGTCGCCAGGAGCAGCAGCCCGAGTAGCAGCGCGGCCCCGCTGACCTTGCCAAACGCGAAGGTGACCTGGGCTGCGGCGGCCCGGCCCGGCTTGTTCCGCTCCGATCCGGCGAGCAGGTAGAAGGCGAGCGTCAGCGTCTCCCAGCCGAACAGCGCGGTGAACGCGTCCCGCGCCGTCATGATCACCGCGACCGCGCCGAGCGCCAGCGCGTAGCTCGCTCCGAGGCGGTGCTGGCCCGGGGGGACGACCCCCCGGAACCCCCCGCGACCAGGGGGATCCTCCCCCCGGACCCCCCTGACCCAGCTAGCGAACGCGACGGAGACGGGCACCGCCGCGCCGAAGGTCAGCGCCAGGAACAGCCCGGACAGCCGGTCGGCGGACAGGGCGGCCGCCTGCTGGCCGGGCACCGGGTCCCCGAGCCAGCCCGCGACATCGAGCTGGACCGGCCGGCCGGCCAGGGCGAACCCGCCGAGGGTGGCCAGGCAGGCCGAGCCCGCCGCGCCGAGCAGGTACAGGGGCCCGGACCGCATGAACCGGCCGCCGGCGAAGTCGGCCCCGGCGGCCAGGGCCAGTAGGATCAGGCCCGCCGCGAACAGCCCGCTCACTCTGTTTCCCCCGCTCGCCTCCGGGGCGCCTTAAGGCGTCGCCTTGCTGGCCTGGCCGCCTGCGGCGGCGGGCCCTCGTCGCTCGTCCCTCGCTCCTCAGTCCAGGCGACACCGCGCCCCTTTGGCTCGCGGGGCGTCCCCTTTCCGCCGCCGGGCAGCTTGCCGACCGCGATCAGCAGGGCATTGAGGATGCCGAACGGGCTGGGCGGCGAGCCCGGCAGCCAGACATCGACCGGGACCATGGCGGCGATGCCCCCGGTGACCGCCTCGCTCTCGCTCAGCAGCCCGCCGCTGACGGCGTCGGTGCCGGCCGCGATGACGACCTTCGGATCGGGCATGCCGTCGTAGGTGGTGCGCAGCGGGCCGGCCATGCCGCGCGCACCCGCGCCCGTGACCAGCAGTACGTCGGCGTGCCGGGGGCTGGCGGTGAAGAACACACCCAGCCGGTGGATGTCGTAGACCGGGCCGAGCAGGGCCTGGATCTCCCATTCCTCACTTCCGTCGGACCCGGCGTCCACATGCCGGACGTGCACGCTGCGGCGCAGCGCGGTGGTGCGCTGGCGCAGCCGGGTGCGGGCCGCCTCGACCGCCTCGTCGGTCTCGGGGAATTCGGGCACAACCAGCGCTTCCCTGGTCAGCGTGGCCGCACCTGGGCCGGTCGCGCCCTGGGACCAGGCGAACAGGTCGGGACGTTCGGCCACGCACCGGCCGCACATGATGCACCTGCCCTGATCGACCCGCACGCTGGGTCCGGCGACGGCAATCGCCCCAGTCGGGCAGAGCATCGCCAGCCTGTCAGCCGGGACGGAGACGGCCTGCGGGCGCGCAGGACCACGCCACCCATCGGCGTAGGGATCAGGTCTGGTCGGCCAGCGGGTGGTGACGACGCCGTCGCGTAGGCCGCGGAGCACCCAGATGCTCACAGCGCCACCCCCGCGACCGACAGGCCGAAGCTCGCCTCGATGAACGGGAAGTCGGTCAGGATGTCACCGGCGAAGACCTCGTGCATCAGCACCAGGTTGTGGAACGACGCCGACCTGGGGTGGCAGCGGACGATCCGGCCGGCGTCGATCCTCACGTCGTAGATGACCTCGCCTTGCGGGGCCTCGGCCCAGCCGACCGCGCGGCCGCTGGCGGGCTCGCAGGTGAGGTGGAGCGGATCGGAGGACCGTTCGGCCAAATCTTCGGCGACCTGCCGGAGCAGACCGAAAGACTGGTCCACCTCGTCCCAGCGAACCCTGAGCCGGGCCAGCGCGTCACCGGCGGCGTGGCCGCGGACGGGCGGCACGGCCAGCGACGGGTACCCGTCGTAGGGACGGGCGAGCCGGGCGTCGTCGGCGTACCCGGCGGCCTTGCCGACCGGGCCGAGCGCCCCGTGCTGGCGCGCGCGCTGCGGCGTTAGCGGGCCTGTGCCGCGCAGCCGGTCCAGGAACGAGGAGGTAGCCATCAGCGCGGCCGCTTCGGCGGTAACCGCGCGACGGAGGTTGTCGATCTCGGTGAGGATCTGCGCCGGCGGCAGCCGCGGCGGCGCGCTGACCCCGCCGGGCACCACCACCCCGCGACCGAACCGGCTGCCGCACAGCCTGCTGACCAGCCGCAGCACCCGCTCCTTGTGCAGGGCGAGCCGGGCGGTGGCCACCGCGAGGCCGGCCGCGTCGGCCAGCCTGACCGCGACGTCGAGGTGATTGGCGATCCGCTCGAGCTCGGCGTGCAGCACCCGTACCAGGGCCGCGGCCGGAGGCGGCTCACAACCCGCGATTGTTTCGACCGCGTGGCTGAAGGCCAGGGCGTGGGCGACCGAGGCGATGCCCTCGGCGCGCTCGGCCAGCAGCACGCCGTCCGCCGCCGTCATCCCGGCGAACCGGTTCTCCACGCCGCGGTGCTTGTAGAACACCCGCATGTTCAGGTGCGGGATGGCCTCGCCCGGCGTCTCGACCAGGTACTCGATCGATTCCATCACGCCGGAGCGGACCGGGCCGTGCGGGATCGTGAAGATCCCGTAGCCCGCGACGTGCCTGGGCAGCGCATGGTCTTCCGCCGAGCCGGGCCTGATGAGAGGCGCCAGCCTCGGGTGCCCCTCCGGGACCACGCCGAAGCGGTCGTGGATCTCGCGCTCGTACCAGAACGCGGCGCCGAGCCGCGGGGTGAGCGCGGGATAGCTGGCCGCGCCCGGCGGCAGCGGCGCTTCGAGCGTGTCGATGCCCCCGCCCGCCTCCCCTTCTCCCTTCACTGCGACGTGCGCGGACAGTACCAGCGCGCCGCCCTCGGGCTGGGTGGCGAACAGGCCGGCGAACCGGTTCCCGGCGTCGACCCGGGACCGGAGTTCTTTCCACAGCGCCGTGACGTCCGGCTGAGTGATCGTCATCGCGCCGCCCCAAGCTGGGCCACCGCACGGTAGATGAGGCCGGTGAGCTCCGCCGGGGGATGCAGGCCGAGGATGAACAGCACCGCGACGCCCGCGACGACCGGGATCACCATCCAGATGCTTGGTTCGCTGCGGCTGAGCGCGCGAGGGGCGGGGCTGAACAGCATGCGCGTGGCCGAGGCGGTCAGGCCGAAGAACGCCACGGTGACCAGGACCACCAGGACCGCCGCGGCGGCGTAGTTACCCGAGCCCAGGCCGCCGTAGACGATCTGGAACTCGCTACGGAAGATGCCCGACGGCGGCATCGCCGCCAGCGCGAACACCGTGAGCAGGAACAGCGGGCCGCTCCACGGCAGCACGTCGAGCCCGCCGCGCAGCGCGGAGATCTCCTTGCTGCCGAACTTCACCGTGAACACGCCTGCGCCCATGAACGCATTCCCCTTCGCGGCGGCGTGCGCCAGCACGTGCAGCATCACGCCGGCCAGCGCCACTGGCGCGCCGAAGCTCACCCCGACGGCCAGGATCCCCATGTGCTCCACGCTGGAGTAGGCCAGCAGCCGCTTGATATCCCGCTGGCCGAACACGTAAAGGGCGGCGAGCAGCAGCGTGGCGACCCCGAACGCGAGCAGCGCGTCGCGCGGGAAGCCGCTGCCGAGGGTGGCCGCGGCTACCTGGTAGAAGCGCAGGATCGCGTAGAAGCTGACGGCGAGCAGCGACCCGGACAGCAGCGCCGAGACCGGGGTGGGGGCTTCGGAATGCGCGTCCGGCAGCCAGGTGTGCACCGGGAACAGGCCGACCTTGGTGCCGTAGCCGAGCAGCGCGAGCAGGAAGGCGAGCCGGATCGGGGTGTGCGGCAAGTGGGGGCCGGCCTGGATGAGCGGCGCGATGGCCAGGTTGTAGTGCTCGCCGAGGACCTGGGAGCCGGCGTAGTAGGCGAGCACCGTGGCGAGCAAGGCCAGGCTCAGGCCCGCGCTGGCGATCAGCACGTACTTCCAGGCGGCTTCGGCGGCACCGTCGGTGTCCTCGATCGCGACCAGCAGCGCCGAGATGATCGTGGTCACCTCGACCGCGATCCAGAGCAGGGCCAGGCTGCTCATCAGCGGCGCGGCCAGCATCGACCAGGCGAACAGGTTCAGGCCGGCGTAAAAGCGCCTGGAGTAGAGTTCCTCGTGCCGTTTGGTGTAGCCGACCGCGTACACCGCCACGGCCGCGTACAGGAAGCTGGTGGCCAGCAAGAAGATGACGCTCACGGCGTCGACCCGCAGGTAGGACAGGTAGCTGAGGTCCCGGTGCGCAGTGGCCGGGACCAGCGCGAGGACCAGGGCGAAGCACGCGACGCCAGCTGCCACGGTGACCGCGGAGGCCGCCTTGCCGCTTCGGGCCGGCCGGATGGCGCAGGTTATCCCCGCGGCCAGGGGGACGATCAGCAGGGCGAGCACGACGGCGATCACTGGCTCACCCCCGCAGCCTGGTCAGGTCGGCGGTGGACAGCGATTCGGCCCGGGAGTGGTGGGTCCGGATCAGCATCGCGAACACCACCACCGCCACCAGCAGGTCGAACAGGAACGCGGTCTCCAGGATCAGCGGCAGCCCGGCTGCCACCACCAGCGCGGCCAGCGAGATGGCGTTCTCCAGCGAGAAGAACCCGATGGCCTGGGACGCCACGTCACGGCGCACGATCATCAGGCCGAACGCGACCAGCACCATCGCGCCCGCGATCGCCAGCGCGGTGGCGGGCGCGGCCGGACCTTTGATACCCATGGCGCCGAAGCAGAAGAACCCGAACGCTGCCAGCACGATCCCGGCCAGGACCGCAGAAGCCGGGCTCAACGTGTGACTGCCCGCGACGCCGAGCGGCTCTTCCCCGGCGCCGAGCGGCTCCTCCTCATCGCCGCCGGTACGAGCGAGCAGGCGGCGCAGCACCAGCGGGACGGCGACGACCTTCAGGGCGGCGGACAGCGCGGCCAGCGCGTACAGGTCGGGCAGGTTCCGGTCCGCGGCGATGACGATGGCCAGCACCGAGATCAGCGCGGACTGCGCCATGTACAGCCGCACCTGATCCCGGGCCAGCGCCTGCCGCAGCATGCCGAATTCGATCAGCAGCATCACCGCCGCGATCACGTTGGCCGCGCCCTGATAGACACCGGGTGCCTGCACCGGATCCATCAGCCACCCCCTAGGTACAGCGTGAACACGCCGAGCACGGCGAGCAGGAAGGCGCCCGACACGAATTCGGTGATCTTGAACAGGCGCAGCTTGGCGAAGGAGTTGTCGATGACCGCGACCACGCAGCCGATCGCGGTGGCCTTGGCCAGCAGCGCCACGATCGCCAGTCCGATGGCGCCCGCGCGCTGGGTGGACGCTAGCCCCCAGGGGGCCAGGAACACGTTGGCCAGGATCGTGTACAGGATCAGCTGCTTCAGCTCGCTGCCCCACTTCAGCAGCGCGAAGAACGGGCCGGAGTGCTCGAAGCTTCTGGCTTCCTCGATCATGCCGAACTCGTTGGTGCCGGTGTGCGTCTCCACCGGGATGCGGCCGGTCTCGTGCAGGATCACCATGAACAGCGCGGCCGCGGCCAGCAGGTGCGCCGGGCGGATGATCTGCCCGGCGCTTGACCGGACAGTCGCCGCGAGCGCGTAGGGCAGGTCGGTGCCGGTCAGCAGGGCCACCGTGAACACCACGAACAGCACCACGGGTTCGGTGATGGCCGAGAACGTCTTGGCCCGGCTGGAGCCGAGCTGTGCGTATGGGCTGCCGGTCTCCAGCGCGGCGGTGGCGACCACGAAGCTGGCCAGCGACAGCAGGAACCCGCCACCCAGGATGTCGCCCATGTACCCCAGCGGCAGCCCGTAGCTGGTCAGCACCGGGATCAGCAGCGGGATCGTCAGGTAGGCGGCCACCGCGATCAGCGGCGCGGCCAGGAAGAACCAGCTCGCCCCCTCCGGGGCCAGCGCCTCCTTGCGGAACAGCTTGGCCAGGTCGTAGTACGGCTGTCGTATTTTGGGCCCCCGGCGCCCCTGCAGCCGCGCCTCAACCTTGGCGATCACGCCGGTGATGCCGGGCGCGCCGACCGCGATCGTCAGCACTTGCAGCAGCTGGATAAGGGGTATCGGGAGGGCTGCGCTCACCGCGCAGCCCCATGATCATTGCCGGGCGGTCCCAGCGTGTCGTCCATGGCAATGCCTCCTACCTCGGTGAATCACGGGGTAGAGGCCATTAGCGCGGCTTACGCCGCACGGTTCAGGGCGAGCCTCATCGCCAGGAGCCTCATTGTTGCTCACATCCGGCTGGGCCCGCAAACCCGGGTGCCTCGGTGGCTGGGCTCGCTGACCTGGTCGCGCAGGACCCCGTGGTGTCGCAGGCCAACCTGGTCACCGTGCACGATCGCAGCACCGGTGCCGCCGTCCCGGACACGAGTGCTCAGCGTCCACTTCGCGCCCGGCGGCCGCACGGCTTGGCACCGGCACCCGTTCGGCCAGATCCTGCACGTGACCGAGGGTGAAGGGCGGGTGCAGAGCCGGGGCAGCGAACCGGAGGCGATCCGGGGCGGCGACACCGTTCGGGCCGGAGCCAGCGAGTGGCACTGGCACGGGGCCGGGCCCGGCACGTTCATGACTCACCTGGCCGTGCAGGAGGCGGACGAAGACGGCCGGACCAGCGAGTTCGGCGAGCACGTCACCGACGACGAGTACCAGGCCTGACGGGCCGACCGACCTGCTCGACGGGGTTGGTCAGCTCACCGCCGAACTGAGCAGCGGCGGCCGGGCGGGC
>JBKQQQ010000111.1:0-15648 GCA_052144275.1 Streptosporangiaceae bacterium | reverse complement strand
TCGGCCAGGAACAGCCGCCGGGCCGGCTCGCCGAGGAAGTCCCGGAGGGCAGGGGCGTCGAAGACCGGCACCCGCTGGCGCAGCCCGGTGCGCTCCGGCACGTGGTCCATCGATGCCAGCTCGGCGGCGGCCTGCTGGACCAGCACGGCGAACACCAGGAAGGGAGACGCCGCGACCGCCCACCGCTGGGCCGGATCGTGCGGGCCGAGCACCGCGCGGAACACGTCGGGATGCTCCAGCCGCCGCAGCAGCGCCTCCGGGTCGCCGCGCAGCCGCGAGGCATCGGCCGGGGCCAGCAGGCTGAGGTCAGCATCGGTCAGATGACTCGCATACTCACGGCCGGCCATCGAACGGTCCATAACACCACGGTAAGCCGTCACGGCCCAGGAGCCCATCCCTGGCAGCCTGGTATCCTCATGCGCCGCCGGTCATCACCGTCGTGGTCAACGGCTCACGCGGGGAAGCTCGGGAACCAGCCCTCGCCCGATCCGCACGAGCGCCTCCCCCTGGTCCGCTTCCACCGGCATCGCCAGCAGGTACCCCTGACCGAACTGGCAGCCCATCGAGACCAGCAGATCTCGCTGGACCTCGGTTTCGATTCCCTCGGCGATGACCTTGAGGTTCAGCGTCCCGGCGATCCGGATGATGCCTTCCACGAGGGCTAGCCGCTGCTCGGAGATGCCGATCCCGTCGACGAAGGACTTGTCTATCTTGAGCACGTCTATCGGCAGTTCCCGCAGGTAGCTGAGCGAGGAGTACCCGGTGCCGAAATCGTCGATCGCCAGCTTGACGCCGATGACCTTCAACTCCATGAGGTCGGAGTGAATCCGTTCGTCCCGGCGGAGCAGGACGCTCTCGGTGAGCTCGAGCATCAGCGCCGACGGCGGCAGGCCTGAGGAGGCGAGGACCCGCCGCACGCCGTCGACGAAACCAGGATCACGGAACTGGCGGGCCGACACGTTGACGCTGACATACGGCGACGGCTGGCGCGGCGCCTGGCCCACCCACTGGACGATGTCCGCCGCCGCCTGCCCGAGCACCCAGGAGCCGAGAGGGACGATGTGACCGGTCTCTTCGGCCAGTTCGATGAACTGGCCGGGCTGCATCATGCCCCACTGCGGGTGACGCCACCGCACCAGGGCCTCAAAGCCGGCGATCTCGCCGTCGGTCAGCGCGACGATGGGCTGGTAGGCGAGGGTGAACGCGGAGTTCTTCACCGCGTCTTCCAGTGCGGCCTGCACCTCGCGCCGCCGGACCATTCCGGCGCTGAGAATGGGCAGGTACCGACGCCACTGCCGCTTGCCGGCCGCCTTCGCGGCGTACAGGGCCAGATCCGCATGACGGAGCAGTTCGTCCACGTCAGCGCTGTCTTCCGTGGTGGCCACGCCGACGGTGGCGGTCGAGACCACTGACCCGTCGGCGAGAGCGAAGGGCTCGCCGAACGCCTGGACGATGCGCTCGGCGAACGCGTCCACCGCAGCAGCATCCGCGACATTCTCGAGGAGCAGCGCGAACTCGTCGCCACCCAGCCGCGCCACCGTGTCGGAATCCCGCACGACGGCCGAGAGCCGTATCCCGGCCGCCACCAGCAGTTCGTCGCCGACGCTATGGCCCATCGTGTCGTTCACGACCTTGAAGTCGTCCAGATCCACGAAGAGCACGCCGGCCGTCGTCCTATCGCGCTGCGTCCGGGCCAGGCCGCTGGCGGCCCGGTCCTGGAACAGCACGCGGTTGGGAAGCCCGGTCAGCGCGTCGTGGAAGGCCCGGTGCTTGAGCTCGTCCTCGAGCTGGCGCTGCGCGGTCACGTCCCGCAGGGTGAGGACCAGGCCGCCGACCGTGCTATCGCCGCGCAGGTCACTGCACCTGACCTGGACTTGAACGCCCACATCGTCACGGCGGCTGATCCGCATGTCCTCGTAGTAAGAAGTGCGACCGGCATGTTCCCGCATGCGCGTCAACGCGCGGGCGACGTCGTCACGCTCGCCGTCCTTCACCAGGTCCCAGAGGTAGGCGCCCTCCACGCCGATGTCGCCGAAGATGCTCGTGGCCGAGGGGGTCGCGTACCGGACCTTCCCGTCGTCGCCGATGATCAGGATGGCGTCCGAGGTGTCCTGAACCAGGGTGCGGAAGTAGGCCTCGCTGCCCCGGCGGATGACCTCCTGGCTGAGCATGACGCGCTCGACGGCGAGGGCAGCCTGCTGGGCCAGGATTTCCAGCGTGGCAGACGAGTCCGTCAGGGTTCGCTCCTCACCGAACACCACCAGGACCCCGATGAGCGGGTCCCCGGACGGCCGGTCCTTGAGCATGATCGGGCAGAGCAAGATCCCGTCACAGCCGGGGATGAGCAGCGGAGCCAGCTCGCCGAGCCTCGTCGCGGGCTGGAAAACCGGCCGCGATCCGGTCAGCAGGGGCAGGCACGTCTCGGTGAGGTCCGCCAGCTGATTCATCCGTGGCGAATCGCCATCCGTGGTGGCCACGGCGCTGAGTTTGCCGCCACTGCGCACCACGAGCAGCGCCTCGCCCGGCGAGCGAGGGTCGAGCAGGGCAACCGCCGCACGCCTGACCGTGGTCGCGGCTTCCTGCACGGTGACCGCCGAGGCCAGGGACGCACCAGCTAGCCGTACCGCGCGCTCGCGGCCCAGGGCCCGGCGGTGCGAAGCCGCCACGTCCCACAGCCGCGAGAGCACGAGCAGGTAGAGGATGGCGGAGAACACCGCGATGACGCTGTCGTCGTGGTACCGGCCGGCGAGTGACTGGGTGAACAAGACGGCCGGGGCGATCAGCGACGCGAGCATGAGCACGATCAGCCTGACCGGCGACGCCTCAGCCTGCTGCCGCGACACCGGCCGGGTCAGCTCGGTCATGCTCGGGTGGAGGGCCGCAGCCCCCCACGCGCCGTAGAAGACCGCCCAGCCGAGGTCGACGATCGTGCCGCTGTGAAACGACCCGTGCAGCTGGAGCAGGCCGAACGACGCGTCGGACACCAGCATCCCGACGGTCCCGAGGGTAAGCAGGTAAACAGAGGCGGTACGCGCTGTCCCAGGCGCGAGCAGCCGGGCGATCATCGCCAGGGTGAGCACGTCACCGAGCGGATAAGCGATCGCGACGCTCTTCTGGATCCAGGACAGCTCGGGGTTGTGCACGTAGGGAAGGATCAGGTAGATCCACGACAACAGGGCCAGTCCGACGGTCAGGGTCAGGGCGTCGATCAGGCTGCGCCGGTCCCGGTCCGGGGTCTGCCACCAGATGAAAATCAGCAACCCGGCGGCGTACAGCGGGTAGGTCACCAGGTACAAGACGTCCGCAAAGGAGGGAAACGGGACCTTCGTCGCCATGAGCTGCGTCAGCACGAGGAAGCTGACCTGGCCGGCGGTGAAGCTCAGGTTCGCGCCGGCCAGCAGCAGCCATGGTGCTTTGCGGGCGGGGCGGTTGATGACGACGCCCGCCACGATGCCAGCCACTCCGCTCAGGCCGATCAGGCCCCATGCCTCGACGCGCAGGCTGGGCAGTCCGTAGTACGCCGCGACGAGCAGTGTCACCCAAATGAAATAGCCCGTCAGCACATGCCGTCGCGATATCACGGAATCCACCCAAGCTCACCGTTCCGCCTTAGCACGCTGCCCTCGGCAGTGCACTCGCCGCGCTTAACCACATCCTTCCCCTGGAACACCACCACACGCACGTAGCGTCACCCCCCAATAAGCCCAGTAAGCTCAGTAAATCGTTTATGTTTCGTTTCCACTCCGGACTGTCACGAAGATCACATCACTATTTCCTGGTTTCTCCATAGACTAGAAGTGAAAGCTGTGACGGTTTATCACATTTATGACAACAACCCGCGTCGGAACCGGCCGCCTCATCTCGTCGACGCGGCGGATCCTTGTCGGCGCTAACGTTTGCAGGCCATAAGGCGTGTCGGCGCTGCCCTCAGCGGGCAAGAATTACCCGACGGGACAAATCGCCCACACGGCGGAACGGTCTGGTCACGTCCAGCGAACGATAGGTGCGCGCACGCAAGCGGGACTATGACTAATACGGATAAACCGTACATCACGCCAACTCGACAGACAGCAGAATCGCCGGACGAGAGCACCTACGTCGTCGCTGTCAACGACCAGGGCCAGCACGCGGTCTGGCCAGCAGAGCTGGCCCTTCCGGCCGGCTGGCGGCAGCAGTCGGCCGTTATGCCCAAACGGGCCTGCCTGGCTGCCGTTGCCGCAGCTTGGAAGGACATTGCTCCGGTCAGCGTCCGGGAAGCCAAGCAGGCACCGGGGCACAATGTGCGTTACGTTCAGGACCTATTCGGTGAGCAAGCTTCCCGCCGGCCTCACTCGGTCGCGGTCGTCTCAGCGGAAACCCAGCTGACATATCGCCAGCTGGACCAGCTGGCAAATCAACTGGCACACCATCTGGCGGGAATGGGCGTCGGACCGGAGACCCTGGTGGGAGTCTGCCTCGAGCGCGGCATAGAAGCGATTCGCTGTCTGCTCGCGATCTTGAAGGCGGGCGGTGCGTACCTGCCGCTTGATCCCTCAGTTCCGGCCGCACGCCTCACCCAGATATGCGCGGAAGCCCGCCCCACGGTCATTCTGGTGGGCCGCGCGAAGGCGAGGGCGTTCGGCGAAACTGACGTACGGTTGCTTGTCATCGACGAGTGTGCCCCGCAGCTGGCGGACCAGCCGGCCACGGCTCCCGGGGCCGGCCTGCGGGCGGAAGACCTCGCGTACGCCATCTACACGTCAGGCTCCGCCGGTCAGCCCAAGGCCGTCGCCGTCAGCCATGGCTCCCTAGCCTGTGTCAGCCAGGAAATATCCCGCGAATACCAGGTTTCGCCCTCCGACCGGGTCCTCCAGCTGGCTTCCCTCGGCTTTGACACATCGGTCGAGCAGGTACTCGTGACCCTGATCTGCGGAGCGACCCTGATGCTGCCCGCCGCGGGGACGGTCGCGCCGACCGATCTGCTCCGCTACCTGGCGGAGGAGCGGGTCACCGTCATCGACCTGACCCCCGCCTACTGGCATCAGATGCTTGCCGTCACCGAACCAGACGATGAGCGGCTGCGCAGCATCCGCCTCATGATCACCGGCGGCGACCGGGCGAATCCCGCGGACTGCCATGCGGCCATGCGAGCAGCGCCTGGAGCCAGGTTGCTCAACGCGTACGGACTCACCGAGACGACGATCACCTCGACCCTCTTCGACCTAGACGAGGAACACCTCACCCCGGGGCCTCCCGCCTCCGTCCCGGTAGGCAAGCCGCTGCGGCATGCGCACGTGCTCGTTCTGGACCAGAACCTGAACCGGGTGCCCACGGGTGAGCTGGGCGAGATCTACATCGGCGGCTGCGGCGTCGCCCGCGGGTATCTCGGCCGGCCAGAACTGACAGCAGAGCTGTTCCTGCCGAACCGGCACAGCGTCCTGCCTGGGAGCAGGATGTATCGCACCGGAGACCTCGGGCGCTGGCGCGAGGACGACACCCTGGAGGTCATCGGGCGGGTAGACCGCCAGGTGAAGATCCGCGGCTTCCGCGTCGAGCCGGCCGAGGTCGAGAGTGCCCTGGCCAGCCACCCCGACATCGCTGAGGCGGCGGTTATCGCCCACGAGTTCGGCCCGGGTAACAGCCAGCTCGCGGCGTATTACCGACCGCGCCACACCGGCGGACGGGGCGGGTCGGCAGACGATCTGCCGTCAGATGCGAGCCTGCGGAGCTTTCTTACTGCTCGCCTGCCCAGCTTCATGATTCCGGCCGTGTTCATCGCGATAGACCAGATGCCGCTGACGTGGGGCGGGAAAGTCGACCGGCGGGCCCTGCCGCCTCCCGCCACCGCGGCCAGCGGGAGCCTCGACGGGGGCTACACGCCGGTACAGGCAGGAATGTCTCATCTGTGGTCCAGGCTGCTCAAGACGGGACGGGTGAGCCTCGACGACGATTTCTTCCAGCTCGGCGGCAACTCACTTCTGGCCGCGGAGATGCTGGCGCGCGTGCGCGTCATGTTCGGAATCAGCGCGAACTACGTCCGTCCGCTCACCCGCTGCCTGCTACGCGACGCGACGCTCCGCGGCTTCTCGAACGCCACGCACGACGCCCGCGCGGGAAGGCTCACCGCTAACGGCGCCGATCCGAGGGTGGACTTCACCCGCGAGGCTGAACTGTTCGAGCCTGTCCGCGGGGACGGCGGCCCGCCGCCGGACTGGCGGCGGCCGCGCGAGATTCTCCTCACCGGGTCGACCGGCTTTCTCGGGGTTCACCTGCTGCGCGAACTGCTGACCGCCACCACCGCGCGGGTTCATTGCCTGGTCCGGGCGCGGAGTGCCGCGCACGCGCTGCGGCGCATCGAGCAAACGGCCGAGCGCTACGAACTCGACGGCCTGGCCATGGACCGCGTCGTGCCGGTGGCCGGCGATCTCGCCGAGCCGAACCTGGGCTTGTCCCCCGGCATATTCAGCGAGCTGGCGCGAACCATCGACGTCATTCATCATGCCGGCGCGATCGTCAACTTTATCTATCCGTACGAGGACCTGCGAGCTGCTAACGTGACCGGCACCCGGGAGCTGATCCGGCTGGCCGGCCTTTACCGGGGAATACCTATTCACTACGTTTCCACCACCACCGTGCTCGCTGGTTTCGGCGCCATGGGCGTGCCGGCCGTAACCGAGGACACGCCCCTTGCCTATGCCGATCACCTCTTCATGGGCTACATAGAGACCAAGTTCGTGGCCGAGGAGTTGCTCAGGAACGCTGGACGTGCGGGCTTGCCGGTGGCCATCTACCGCCCGCTGGACATTGTCGGAGATCATCGCACCGGCGCCTGGAACACGGCTACCGAAATGTGCGCGCTGATAAGATTCATCACGGATACCGGCGTGGCGCCGGATATCGACCTGCCGCTCGACTTCGTGCCCGCTGACCTATGCGCGGCCGCCATAAGGTATATCTCTTCGCATGTCGAAGCGGCTGGAGATACCTATCATCTGGCCAGTCCGAAATATGCGCTCCTGCAGTCCCTGGTTGACCGGCTGCGCAGTCACGGATTCACCGTCAGGACGATACCTTACCGCGAATGGGTTGACGAGCTGCTGATATATGCCGCAGACAACCCGGCCCACCCGATGACCCCCTTCGTGCCGCTCTTCGTTGATCTTCATGAAGAAACCGGGCGCACGGTGGCGGAGATGTACCTCGAGCACATTTTTCCGTCCTACACCCGGTCAAATGCGGAGCAGGCGCTAAGAGACAGCGGCATAGCCTTCCCGCCTGTCGATGAGAAACTTCTTGATCTTAACATCGCCCGGCTGATTGCCACAGGGTACCTGCAGAGCCCGGCCGGAACGGCGGCTTCTGTTTAAGCTCGGAAAAAAATGTAAATTAGGACCGCCCGCTATGCCGGTTAGCCGCTACCCAGACTGGGAATCTTTTAAGATCACGCCGGGCGCGAGAGACTGCCCCGTCGCCTTCTGCGCAGACCTGAGCCCGGCCAGCGTCCTGAGCGCCTACCAACATGGGATCTTCCCGTTCCCAGCGCCGGACGACTACACCCGCGACATCAACGAATTCCAGTATGAGGATCTGGTTTCTGACGGCGTGATCGGCCTCGTCGGCAGCGCACACGACGATCCTTACTGGGTGGCGTGGTGGTCACCTGACCCCCGGCCAGTGATTAACGTCGAACATATTCACCTGGGCCGCAACGTCAGGAAACAGCTACTGCGCGGCCGGGAACGGACGACGGCCAACGATTCATTCCGGCGGGTTGCGGAGGAATGCCGTGCGGACCGCGAGCCCCGCTGGCTCACCGACACACTGCTGGAAAGCATGGTCAGCTTGCACGACAAAGGCTGGGCGCACAGCATCGAGGTGTGGCAGGACGGCGATCTGATCGGGGGCGCCATCGGCATGGGCGCGGGCTTCGTGCTCAGCGGGGACTCGATGTTCAGCCGGCGTCCCAACGCGGCGAGAATCGCGGTCACGGACATGGCCGCGCGATTCGCCCAGGCGGGCGGCGCGCTGATCGACGCACAGTGGGACAGTCCCTTCCTGCGGTCACTTGGCGCCGAACTAATGCCACGAGACCGTTACCTGCCTCTGCTGGCTGGCTCAGCTGAGCGCAGAGTTCTTCCCCGTCAGTCGCTCCCCGCGCGGCGGCTCATAGAACCCCTCGACCGCGCCACCTGACCGGCACCAGGGTTAGGGTTTGCGCATGCCCATCGCCGACGCCGAGCTCATCGCCGCCGTGGCGGCGCAGCGGGCGGCGATCGCCGGCACCGTCGCGTTCGTGCACGCGAATCCCGAGCTCGCGCACGAGGAGCACCTGTGCGCGGCCCACCTGGCCGGGCGGCTGGGCGAGGCGGGCCTGTACGTCGAGCGGGACGTGGCCGGGCTCGGCACCGCGTTCCGCGCGGCTCTGGCGGGCGAGCGCGCCGGCCGCCGCGTCGGCATCGCGGCACTCTACGACGCGGTCGCGGCCGTACGCGAGGACGGCTCGGTCGAGGCGGTCCACTCCTGCGGCCACGGCCTGATCGCCGGCGCGGTCGTCGGTGCCGCGCTGGCCCTGGCGCCGCTGCGCGAGCAACTGGCCGGCGAACTCGTCGTGGTCGGCTGCCCGGCCGACGAGATCCACGCGCCCGGAACCATCGAACGTGGCGGCGGCAAGTGGCTGACCGCCGCCGCCGGCGTATGGGACGACTACGACGCGGTGCTCTACGCCCACCCCGAGTTCATCGATACCGTCTGGCAGGCTTCGATGTGGATGCGCCGCGACACCTTCGCCGTCGCCGGCACCCGCTCGCTGCGCGACGACGTCGCCCAGCCGCCGGTCGAGGCCATCGGCACACTCCTGCGCGCCGCCGCCGACGTCCCTCGCACCCGGCTGATGATCGAGCGCCTCGTGCTGGACGGCGACGTCGAGGAGGGCACCGGCCTCGTGCTCACCGGCTCGCTGCTGTTCTTCGCCGACGACGAGGCCGGAATCGAGCGCTCCGCGCTCGACGTGCGCACCGCGCTGTCCGGCGCCGCCTGGCGGGCCGGCCGCCTCGTTCCCGGCATCCGGCCGGACGCCCGCGTCACGGCCGCAGTCGCCGGAGCCTTGGCCGCCGCGGGCCGCGGCTTCGAGCCCGACCCGCCGCCGTTGCCTTTCGCCACCGACTTCGGCAGCATCTCCCGCCGCGCCCCCGCCGCCCTGATCGGCGTCGGCCGCCGCGAGGGCTGGGCCTTCCACACGGACCAGGGCGCCGCCCAGTTCGCCTCGACCGCTGGCCTCGACGTCGCCGCCGACATGGCCACCGTGCTCGCGCTCGCGACGGTCCGGCTCACCGAGCCCGCGCCCTGACCGCCCGCGTCCAGACCGTCAGCGCCCTGACCGTCCGCACCAGGGCCGCACGCGCGGCGTGACCGGGGCTTGACGGGCACGGCAGAAGAGATACGCGACAGTCTCGGGGGGCCGGAGAACGCCGTGGCGATCGGGGCGGATGCCGGTTCGACGCTCACCATGAGGTCGGTCGCGCCGATATGGTTGACCTGCGTTCTGGCTGGCAGAGGTGCGCCTTTGCGGCGATCACTGCCGATCTGCCGTCGCGTGATTGGTGCCCGCGCGGGCTGGCAGGAGCGGCGTGAGGTGGCGGACGATGTTCCTGAGCGCGGTAAGGAGCGAGCACATGGCCGCGATGTTCGAGCACCTTGTCCGTGTCAGGTGGCGTGACACGGACGCCATGGGCCACGTCAATCACGCCGTCTTCCTGACCTACCTGGAGGAGGGCAGGGATGCGTTCTACGTGCAGGCCCTCGGCAGCGATCCCAGCTATGTGGTTGTCCGGCTTGAAGTGGACCTGCGCGCGGAGGTTCGCTATCCAGACCAGCAGGTGGCCGTGCGCATCCAGGCTGAGCGCCTGGGCACCACGAGCCTGGTTACCCGCGAAACCATCCTCACCTCGTCGGGGGAAATGGCGGCCGAGGCGCGCGTCGTCACGGTCCGCTGGGACGCCGGCCGCCGGCAGCCGATCCCGTTCAACGAGACCGAGCGCAAGCGACTGGCGGCGGCCATGACCGGATGACCGCCTCCCGGCGAACGCCTCGCGGACCGTGGTGATACGTTTCGGGCGATCATCTTCGACGAGCCTCGTGGAGGCAGCTGGATGCGACGCCTGGATGTTGAGATCCCCGCGCCCGATGGCCACAGCAACGGGACCTTGCACATCCCTGACGGGGATGGCCCGTGGCCCGGTGTACTGGTCTTCCCGGACGGATGCGGAACGCGAGAAACGTTCCAGCAGATGGGCGACCGGCTGGCGAGCATGGGGTACGTCGCGCTGATCCCGGACATTTACTACCGCGCGGGCCACTGGGCACCCTTCGACGTGGCCACGGTGTTCACCGACAGCCAGGAGCGGGCCCGGCTGGCGGAGCTGGCCAGCGTGCTCACCAATGACCGGATCATCGACGATTCCGGTGCCTACGCGGACTTCCTCCTGGCGCGACCGGAGGTGCGAGGAGCCGCGATCGGCACCACCGGTTACTGCCTGGGCGGGCGCATGTCGCTGATCGCAGCGGAAGGACTCGGCCGCACGATTGCCGCGGCGGCCTCGTTCCATGGCGGCAGGCTGGCTGTCGCCGGCGACCCGTCGAGCCCTCACCTGTCGGCGGACCGTATCACCGCCACGGTCTACGTGGCCGGCGCGACCGACGACGACTCGTTCACCACCGAGCAGGCCGGGCTACTCCGAAGTGCGCTCACCAGCTCCGGAGTCGACCACACCGTGGAGTTCTATCCCGCCCGCCACGGATTCGCGGTGCCCGACAACCTGACCTACGACACCGAAGCGGACGCCCGGCACTGGGAAGCGCTCCACCAGCTTTGCCGGGCCCACCTCCAAGGCTCCTGAGCGCACGCCCGGCCGAGCTCGGTCGTGACTCGGGCTACGCCACTCCGAAGGTCGATGTCCGCGGCGGTTCCTTGCCCGGTGGCGGCTGAACCTCGCCGCACAGCGGCTCCGCGACACCGACCTGCCCATCGCCGCCGTGGCAGCGCAGGTCGGCTACGGCTCGGAGTACTCCTTCTCCCGCGCCTTCGCCCGCTTCCACGGCCAGCCTCCCGGCCGGTACCGCCGCCAGTCCCGCCTACCCGGGTCAGTGAGCGACGAGGGCGACCGGAGCCTCTAGTTCAGCGCCATATTCGGCTCGTGGGCGGGTAGAGCCGAGGGCCACCTGTCCACCCGGAGGGGTTGCAAATGGATCACATACGCCGTACGTCCAAATATCAGCGTCTGATATGTCACTTCGTCTCTGATTTACGCTGAAAGCTAGATGTTCGGCGCACATGATCGCAGGATTGATACTAGTTGTCTTCCTTCGATCGGAGCGCATGTGACGTCTGTGACGCGCGCAGTCCCCCGCGGTAGAAAACCCCTGGGGCTGCTACCGACCGGGATCCCGCTGACGCTGCTGGAGGCTGATGGCAAGGCCGTTCGGTCCGCCGATCTTGATATGCCTGGGGACGACGTGCTCCTCGCATTGCACCGGAAGATGGTGCTGGCCCGGCGTTTCGACACTCAGGCGATGGCCCTCACCAGGCAGGGGCGGCTGGCCGTGTATCCGTCAGCCCGCGGTCAGGAAGCGAGCGAGGTCGGCGCGGTACTCGCGCTCCGCCCGCAGGACTGGCTGTTCCCGACCTACCGCGACACGATGGCCGTGGTCTGCCGGGGCGTAGATCCCGTTGAGGTGCTCTCGCTGCTGCGGGGGGACTGGCACTGCGGGTATGACCCCTACGAGTACCGCGTCGCCCCTCAGTGCACCCCGCTGGCCACCAATACGCTGCACGCCGTCGGCCTGGCCCACGCGGCCAAGCTCAAGGGCGAGGACACGGTCGCCCTGGTCATTCTCGGTGACGGCGCGACCAGCGAGGGTGACACCCATGCCGCGCTGAACTTCGCGGCCGTCTGGCAGTCACCAGTGGTGTTCTTCGTGCAGAACAACGGCTACGCGATCAGCGTCCCGCTATCCAAGCAGAGCGCCGCCCCCTCCCTGGCCCACAAGGGAATCGGCTACGGGGTCCCCGCCATGCTGGTCGACGGCAACGACGTCGCTGCCGTCTACGCGGCCGTGCAGCGTGCGGTGACATCGGCCGCCGAAGGCAGCGGGCCGACGCTGATAGAGTCGCTCACCTATCGCATCGAGGCGCACACCAACGCCGACGACGCCACCCGGTACCGCCACCAGGACGAGGTGGAAGCCTGGCTCGCCCGCGACCCGCTGGCGCGGATCAGGCAGCATCTCATCGCTCGTGGCCTGCTTGACGAGCCCGCTATCGCCGCCCTGGACGCCGAGGCCGAGGCCGAGGCGGCGGCGCTGCGGCAGCGGGTGAACACCGACACCGGGCATGATCCTGCTGACCTCTTCCGGTACGTCTACGCCGAGCAGACCCCGGCTCTGCGCTGGCAGCAGAAGGAGCTGTCCGCCGAACTCGCGGCGGCAGCGGACGATCCGGAGGTATCGCGTTGACCGCGATCGCTGAACGCAGCCCCGGACCGCCGGTAACGACGCCCGAGGTGACGATGGCGGCGGCCCTGAACCGGGCGCTGGCCGATGCGCTGAGCGAGGACGAGACCGTCCTCGTCTTCGGCGAGGACGTCGGGCCGCTGGGAGGCGTTTTCCGGGTAACCGACGGGCTGGCGGCCAGGTTCGGGGACGCGCGGGTCTTCGATACCCCCCTCGCCGAGTCAGGCATCGTCGGCACGGCCATCGGCATGGCGATGAATGGCCTGCGCCCCGTCGTGGAGATGCAGTTCGACGCGTTCGCCTATCCGGCCTTCGAACAGATCACCAGCCATCTGGCCAAGCTGCGGAACCGGACCAGGGGCCGCGTCGCGCTGCCCGTCGTGATCCGTATTCCCTACGGCGGCGGGATCGGCGGCGTGGAGCACCACTGCGACTCCTCCGAGGTCTACTACGCGCACACCGCCGGCCTGCGGGTAGTCACCCCGGCCACGCCCGGGGACGCGTATGCGCTGCTCCGGCGGGCGATCGAATGCCCGGACCCCGTTATCTTCCTCGAGCCCAAGCGCCGCTACTGGTCGAGGCAGGCCACGATCCTGGACCACGCCGGCGCCACCCTGGACCGCGCCGTCGTGCGACGGCCGGGCTCCGACGTAACCCTGATCGCCTACGGCGGAACCCTGGGCACCGCGCTGGAGGCGGCCGATGCCGCCGCGGAAGAGGGCCGCAGCGTCGAGGTCATCGACCTGCGGAGTCTGTCCCCTTTCGACGACGAGACGGTGACCGCCTCGGTGCGGCGAACCGGCCGCGCCATCGTCGTTCACGAAGCGAGCCGGTTCTGCGGATATGGCGCCGAGGTCGCCGCGCGCCTGTCCGAGCAGTGCTTCCACTTTCTCGAGGCACCGGTGCTGCGGGTGACCGGGTTCGACATCCCCTATCCCCCGCCGCACCTGGAGGACTATCACCTGCCCAGCGTCGACCGTATCCTCGACGCGATCGACCGCCTGCAGTGGCAGGAGACCCGCCCGGCCGTGAAGGCGGGCGGCTAGATGCCCGCGTTCCTCCTGCCGGATCTGGGCGAGGGCCTGACCGAGGCCGAGATCGTGACCTGGCACGTGCAAGCCGGAGACACCGTCACCGTCGACCAATCCATCGTCGAGGTTGAGACGGCCAAAGCGCTGGTAGAGGTCCCCGTGCCGTTCGCCGGCCGCGTCACCGCGCTGCACGGCCAGCCCGGCGACGTGGTAGCCGTCGGAAAGCCCCTGGTCACCGTGGATACCGCCGGCCGGTTCGCTGAGCCGGGCGTCGTCACGTCCTCGGCCAGCCCGGATCAGGCCGGCGAGAGCGGCAATGTCCTCATCGGCTACGGCACCTCCGGCGGGCGCCGTCGCCGTCACCGGGCCACGCGGCCATCGGCAGCAATCCCTGCACCTCGCTCCCCCGCAGCCGCTACCGCTACCGCTACGGCGGGTGACCAGAGCGTTCCGCCGCTTGGGTCCAACGGCCGGCTGCCCGTTGCCTCGCCGCTCATCAGGCAACTCGCCCGCAGCGCCGGCGTTGACCTCACGACCATCCGCGGCTCCGGCCGTGGCTCCGGCCGCGGCGGGCTGATCACCCGCGCCGATGTCGACGCGGCTATCAGCGCCCGCCAGGCCGAGCCGGCTGCTGTCCCGGAGCCTGCGCCGGCCGTCCCGCCGGCCGCTGGGTCCGCCGGGGTCACCCGGATCCCGATACGAGGCCTGCGCAAGTCCGTCGCGGACAAGCTCAGCCGGTCGCGACGGGAGATCCCGGAGGCGACCGTCTGGGTGGACGTGGACGCTACCGAGATGCTCAGGCTCCGCGTGGCGCTCAACGCCGGTGAGTCGGCGCCGAAGATCAGCCTCCTGGCGCTGCTGTCCCGGTTCACGATTCTCGCGTTGCGCCGCCATCCGGAACTCAACGCCAGGATCGAAGGCGACGAGATCGTGATGAGCCCGCCCGTGCACCTGGGCTTCGCCGCCCAGACCGATCGCGGGCTCATGGTGCCCGTCGTACGCGATGCCCAGGTGCACACCCTAGAGCAGCTTTCTGCGGCCGTCGCCGAACGGACCCGGCGCGCCAGGGAAGGCACACTCGGTCCCGCCGAACTGACGGGCGGCACGTTCACGGTCAACAACTACGGCGTGTTCGGCGTGGATGGCTCGGCCGCCATCATCAATCACCCTGAAGTGGCGATCCTGGGCATCGGCCGGATCATCCCGCGTCCGTGGGTCGTCCAGGGCGAGGTGGTACCCCGCCAGATGACCGAGCTCACGCTCGCGTTCGACCACCGGGTCTGCGACGGCGGGACGGCCGGCGGCTTCCTGCGCTTCATCGCCGACTGCGTTGAGTCCCCGGCGAATGCCCTGCGGCATCTGTAGACCGCGCCGCTGCGGGGCCGCGCCCGAGCTCATCGAAGATCAGCACGGTCTGCGTCGACAGCACCTCGGGCATGCTCTGGAAGCTGTTCAGCACCAGTTCCCGCAGTGCCGCGATGTCACGGGCCCTGACGAGCAGCACGATGTCGGCGTCCCCGGACACCAGCGCCGCGTGCTCCACCTCCGGGATCGTCATGAGCCTGGCCCGCAGCGGCTTCCAGGCCGGCTGAGCGATCTTCAGGTGCACATACGCGGACAGGCCGTACCCGTACCGCTGCGGGTCCACCCAGGCGGAGTAGCCGGTAATCACCCCGGCCTCCTCCAGCCGCTGGACGCGCAGGTAGGCGCCGGCCCGGGAGATGTGCAGACGGGCCGCCAGCGCCCGCATGGAAATGCGCCCGTCCTCGCGTAGCACCGCCACGATGGCCCGGTCGACATCATCGAGCGGGGGCGCCTGCGATCCGGAGCCGGCATCTTCGCCGGGCCTAGACGTCATGACGTCAGCGTACCGCTCGCGATAGCCATTCGTCTGCCGTCAGGAGCTGTTCCTGGACTGATCGTCCGCAAATGCCGCAGGTTCCCGCCAAGTGCCCACCCATGTCACGGTGGTTCTTCCGCTGGCCCGCCCGGGTGCTCAGGCCCGGGCGAGACTGAACTGGGCGGCGGTGTCGCGGGTGATCGCGGTCGCGTCGACGGCGGTCGTGATGAGGGTGCAGCCGGCCTCGCGGTACCGGCGGGCGATGACGCCATCGGTCGCGTGCACCCCGAC
>JBKQQQ010000110.1:0-5368 GCA_052144275.1 Streptosporangiaceae bacterium | reverse complement strand
AGACCGGTGGTCAGGGCGGGGAGCCGGGACGTGGCCGGGGCGGCCAGCGCCAGCGCGAGCGCTAGCGGGGCTCGCAGCGGCCGCCAGGCTGCCAGCCGGGCGGCCGGGCGGGCGGCGGTGTGGATGTGTGCCATCGGAGGTGTCCTCCTTGGTTGCGGATCAGGTTGTGGTGGTGGGTGTGCTGTGGTGCGGCTGGAACGCGCCGAGTGCCGAGCCGGCGATGAGCCCGGCGGCGGATTAGGGTCCAGGCGTCCGCTGGAGACGCCATCGACGGCAACCGCCTTGCCGTAGCGCTTGGTGAGGTGCCGGGCCTCGATCATTGTTCTTCCATCCCTCGGTGCTCTTGGTGCTGAAAACAGAGTGCGCCGAGGGCCTGAGGTGGGACTGTCGTGGCGCTGAGGCCGGACCTCAGCGCGGTCGGAGGCTGCTCAGGTGCTGCCCGGGGCTGGCGGTCGTAGGGTGGACGTGTGGAGGTAAGGTTCTTCGGGGAGTTCGAGGCCGTAGAAAGCGGCGTGCCGGCGCCGGTCCGGGGCGCCAAGCAGCGAACGGTCCTGGCCCTGCTGGCGCTTCACCGGGGAAAGCCCGTCAGCGCAGACCGGCTGATCGACGCGCTATGGGGTGACGGGCAAGTGGCCAACCCGGTCAACGCCCTGCAGGCCCAGATCGGCCAGCTGCGCCGTACCCTCGGTGCCACGGCGATCCTCACCTCCGACGCCGGCTATGCCCTCGATATCGGTCCGGATAATGTCGACGCGGCCCGTTTTGAACAGCTGGTGGCAAAGGGACGGCGCCTGCTTGAGGAAGGGGAGATGGCGCTCGCGTCAACCACGCTGGGAGAAGCGCTACGGCTGCGACGGGGGGGAGCCGCTCACTGAGTTCGCGGACGCCGGCTTCGCTGATGCCGAACGAGCGCATCTCGCCGAGCTGACCCTGGTGGCCATCGAGACCCGTGTCGAAGCCGACCTGGTGCTGGGCCGTCACGGCGAGCTGGTAGGGGAACTGGAGGCGTTGTGCCGGGAACATCCGCTTCGCGAGCGGCTGTGGGAGCTGCTCATGCTCGCCCTGTACCGGGCCGGCCGCCAGGCCGAGGCCTTGCGCGCCTACACCGAAGCCCGTGGCCTTTTGGTCAACCAGCTGGGCATTGACCCTGGCCCGGCCCTGCGAGAACTCGAGGCCCGCATCCTGGCCCAGGACCCATCACTCGGCGCAGCCGGCCCGGCAGCTCTCGAGGCGGTTCCGGCGCCGATGGCATCGGGCAACCTGCGGGAGCGATTGAGCAGCTTCGTCGGTCGCACAGCGGAACTCCAGGAGCTGAGCGAGGCGGTCCGCTCGAGCCGGCTGGTGACGCTGATCGGTCCCGGTGGGGTGGGCAAGACCCGGCTGGCTCTAGAGTCGGCCGCCACACTGCGCCAAGAGCACCGAGACGGGGCCTGGCTGGTCGAGTTCGCGAGCGTCACCGAGCCCGACGGGGTTGCGCCGGCTGTGGCCGGCGCGCTCGGGGCGGCCGTGGTCGGCCTCATTGGCCCGCCTTCGCAGGACTCGACGGTGGAGCTCATCGTGCGCTACCTGGCCGGGCGGTCGCTTGTGGTCGTCTTCGACAACTGCGAACACGTGATCGGCCAGGCGGCCGCCCTGGAAGGATCCTGATCCCCGGCGACGGAGCAGCCGGGGATCAGGAGGCTCAGAATAGGCCTGCGTGCGCCGCAATAGCGGCTACGCGACACCTGCGGCCTGTTCCGTCTAACGCTTCCTGGCGCTATGGTCTCAGGCGCACACGCCGTCTTGTAGCCGACAGGTCACGTCGACCTCGATCCGCATGGCCAAACCAGGCCCGGCTAGCGCTCCTCGCGGTCACGCACCGCTAAGAACGGACACCTTGTCTTTGGCTCGAACAATTTCAGATCGCCGACTACGGACGGTGCCCAGCCGTCTGATCAGTCGGGGCGCAAGCGGCCATATGTACCAGTTCTGGGCTCCGCCAGGGGGAAGCGAACACTCTGTGCACCGAAGATCATCCAGGCCACGGGACAGCGTACGCCCTGGCATGTCGGGCACCCAGCTCGCGCTCTCACGCCGCCACGGGCCGTCGGATGTCGGTCGGGCGGTGCGGTGAAACCGCGCGCCCGCCGGGCAAGAGCTCGCCCGTGTCGTCGAAGAGGATGACCCCGTTGCACAGCAGGCTCCACCCTTGCTCGGGGTGGAAGGCGATGGTGTGGGCCGCGTCACGGTCAGGGCGGTCAGCTGGAGGGCACGGGGGCCGGTGTGAACACGTTGCGCGCCTCTGATCTGGGGGCTGCAGACGTATCTGGACTTGTGGCCCCTGATCAGAGGGGAGTCCTGTCATTTTGTCTCCGTACCATCTGGTCAAGCCGTCAATCTCGATCATTATTCGTCCTTCCTCGATGTGCTTGCTCTTGGAGGTAAGCCTGCGTCCGAGGCCTGAGGCGGGACTGTCATGGCGCTGAGGCGGGGGCGATTTCCGGCATATCGGCTGGCGCGGTGAGGCTGCCCGGCGAGGGCCGCACGGTGGAGGTCATGGAGGTCCGGCTTTTCGGCAAGCTCGAAGCGCTAGATGGTGGCGTGCCGACGCCGGTCCGCGGTGCCAAGCAGCGGGCCCTGCTGGCGCTGCAGCCGGGGCAGCCAGCTAGCGCCGACCGGCTGATCGACGTGCTATGAGGCGACGATCAGGCCGCGAACCTCCGCCAACGCCCTGGAGGCGCAGATCGGCCAGCTGCGCCGCACCATGGGCGCGGCGATCATCACCACCGAAGCTGGCTATGCCCTCACGGCAAGGGTGAGTGATCAGATCCAATGTGCACGATTGTGCAGTTGTCGCGGCGCTCCGTCTGCGCGTTTTTCGCCCGCGTCTGGCTACGACGAGCTGGGCAGCGACGACGCCCAGGGCTGGCCGGTCCAGCCGTCGGCGTGGACGAGGTACGCCGCGCCTTGCTGGAGGAGACCCTCCAGGTAGGTCACCTCCTGGCCGAGCGTCTTGGAGCCGAGGAGGTAGCCGTCGTAGGCCTCGGTGAAGAGCACTCCCGGGGCGATGTCGTAACCGCAGCATGCGAACGCGTTGATGATCTCCGGCTTGCCCCATGCGCCCTCGAAGTAGGCCGCCGTGGACGCTGGCGGGGTGACGCCCTGGATGGCGGGGATGCCGCCGGTCTCGGCCAGCCACTTCGTGATGTACTGCGGGGCGCTCATGAACTGCAGGAAGAGCAGTGACGCCTTGAGCGCATTCCCGCTCGTGTGGGCCGGGATCATGTAGCTCGTCCCGGCGGCGTTGCCTGAGCGTGCGGGGACGTTGGCCGACAGCTGGGTGGTCGCCGTGGTGATCTCGGGGAAGGGCATGCTCCCGATCGGGAAGTGCGCGCTCGCAGCGATCGTCCCGTAACCGAGGTTGACGGCGAAGGTCATCGCCGCCTGGCCCGACTCGAACTGGGGGAGCCCGACTCCGTCGCCGGACAGGCCGGTGATGCCCGACCAGTTCTTGGTCGCGCAGCTGTCGAACAGCTGCTTCAGCAGCACCACGCTCTCCTTGACGTAGGGGTCACTGGCCGAGAACTTCCCGGTGGCGATCCCCCAGGCCACGTCTTTGGTGGTGAGCTGCGGGGCTGTGCCTGGCGCACCGGTGACACTGAAGTGGTTCAGCTCGCTGAACTGCTTCTGGATGAGCTGATCCAGGATCGGCCGGTAGGGGAAGTACGTCCCGATCACGGAGTTGTCCATCGCCATCGGCGTGTACCCGGCCTTCGCGAGTGCCCCGCAGTCGCCGATCAGCTGCGAGAAGGTGCTGATCGGTGCGGTGATCCCGGCCCGCCTGAAGGCGCTCTTGTTGTAGTACATGGCAATGCCGGCGAGGTTGAATGGCACCCAGTCGAAGTTCCCCTTGGAGTCGAGTACCCCGGTGACCTTCGCCGAGAAGGCCGACTGGTCGAACTCCGAGAGCCAGCTTTTGTGGCCGGCGACGAACGGGTTGGGCTGGCTCAGGTACTTGCTGAGCGGGACGACCATGTACGGCTGGTAGGTCGCCTGGTTGAAGACCAGGTCCGGAGCGATCCCGGCGGCCAGCTGAGCCGACTCGGCGCTGGAGAACGTGGCGAGCGGCAGCACGTCGGTGTTGACGGTCACGCCCGTCACCTTCTTGAACTCGGCGACGAGCCGGTTCCACGGGGGTCCGAAGCTGCTCCCGCTCTGGGTCCACTGGTTGGGTCCCTCGAGGGTAATCGTGGTGCCGGCGACGCCTCCGCTGGCGTTGCCGGATGCCGCCGGGGCGGTACAGGCGGCGAGGGTCCCCGCCGCCAGGGCCCCGAATGACAGCAGGCTGGCCAGGGCCGCCCTGGCTGTCCGTGGCCTCATCGCTGCTCCCTATGCTGCTGACACTAGCCGGCGCCTGCCGGGCGGCCGGCCCGGAGCGGGGGCGGCTCGGGTTCGTTGCTGTCCCGGGCAGGCCGTCTTCCGCAGGCTGACCTGCGTTATGACAGCGTGGTGCCGTGGTCGGACTGATCAGCGGTCCGCCGCCAGGCCGCCCTCGATGCCGGCCAGGAAATACTTGGCGAGCGCCACGAACAGGATGAGCAGCGGCAGGCTCGCGATCAGATAGCCGGCAAAGAGCGGGCCGTATGACGTGGTGAGCTCACCCTGAAAGAACTGGACGCCGACCGGCACCGTACGCAGCGAGTTCGTGACGATGGTGAGCTCGGGCCAGAAGTAATCGGACCACACCGAGATCACGCTGAACAGAGCGACGGTTCCGATGATCGGTCGCGCCAGCGGCAGGGTGATCGACCAGTAGGTCCGCGCCGGCGACGCGCCATCGATCTGGGCCGCGTCGAACAGTTCCTCGGGCAGGTGCTCGATATATGTCTTCATGAGCACCACGGAGAAGACCGTCTGGGTGGTGAGCTGCGGGATGATCAGGTCGGGGTAGGAGTTGAGCAGACCGAGATCTCGCATCAGCACAAAGAGCGGGATGAGGCTGGCCGTGTTCGGCACCATCAGCAGCAGGGCGATGAGGCCGAAGAAGAGGTTGCGGCCGGGAAAGCGGTAGCGCGCGAGCACGAAGCCGCTGACCGAGCCGAGCAGAATGCAGCCGGACATGGCGCAGGCGGCGACGATGATCGAGGAAAGGAGGTAGGGAGCCACCTCGCGCCAGGCGGTGGCGAAGTTGCCGAGGTGGAACGGCCAGGTCGGTGTCGCCTCGTTCCTGCTGAACTGCGAGTTCGACTTGACTGCCGTCTCGAGCATGTACAGGTAGGGGAACAGCCCGACGAAGGCGAGGCACGACAAGATGGCGGCGGCGGCGAGGTCCGTCAGCCGTCTGGGCGTGAGGGGACGTGCCCGCACCCGTGATGGCAGCGCGGGTGCG
>JBKQQQ010000109.1:0-9127 GCA_052144275.1 Streptosporangiaceae bacterium | reverse complement strand
AAGTCCCTTGCCAGGCTTCGGAAATGAGAATTTTCTGGTAATTACGCAAGATGGCAGAAAATTCGTGCTAAGGCGCTATCTGCGCACTGACCGATGCGGCATCGAGGCCGCCCTCATGACCCGGCTGATGACCAGTGAAATACCAGTTCCTGAGATTATTGCTCTTGATGCCCGCGGAGATGCCGGAGGACGGCCGCTTATGCTGAGGCACTTTACAGAAGGATTCACGGCCAGTGACGTCGTCCATCAAGAGAGACCAGATGAAGTTAGCTCTATAGGGGAGGATATGGGCACGACTCTGGCGGCCATTGGCCGCATCGTATTTGATAGAGTAGGCTTCTTTAGCGGACCTGATCTTGTACCGGCTCCGGATGAGCGACTGGCTAACCTACCGCTTTTCATGGACGATTGCATAGGGCATATGATTGAGGGAGAGACGCTCACCAGCAACGAACGCAGAAGACTCGTGAACATGATAGATTCATATACGCCGCTCATGCGGATGGAGGCTGGGGGGGTTCTGGTTCATGCTGACTTCAGCCTCACGAATATCATAGTGGGACCCGATAAGGGAAGATGGCATGTGCGAAGCGTTCTCGACTGGGAGTTTTCTTTCTCTGGTTCATCTCTATATGATGTCGGCAGTGTCCTTCGCCGTCGAGACATACTCCCTGTATCTTTTATTGAGCACTTCCTTAGGGGATACACAGAATCTGGTGGATATCTTCCTAGTAGCAGAAAGGATCTGTTGGTCATTCTTGATCTTAGTTCCCTTGTTGTCGAGTGCCTAACCCGACGCCAAGGGAATCCATTTTTTGGCGAGGAGGTAAATTTTGTGCGCCGTCGGCTTCTGCACTGACCATTTGCATGTGTCATGAGTCGCGGAATTCCTGGACTGCCAGCTCAAGCACTGAACGAGGTGATCCTCCCGCTAGCCCGCGCCTTCACCTCGGCTGTGCGCTCACCGACACCTGGGACCTGGGACGTACATATCCTAAGCACGTGGCGTTGACATACTATCCGTTATGCTATTACAATCATTAATCGATTAACAAGGCCGTCACGTTAAAGGTCCCGAGAAAATGTCTGCTTTGAATCTTTTGGGAACGCTCGGTATCCCGGCGGCTGTGGCTGCCATCGTTACAGGGCTTATTAGTTATTTCGGCGGTCTCCAGGCCATCTATACAAACTACGAACTGGAGGAACAGAAGAAGCTGCGTGAGCTGATGGGAAGGTATACCGGCCGGATGCTGGAGGCGGCAGTCGACTGGGATCGTCGCATGACACAGCTATACAACTACGCGGAGAGAAGGCCGCGAACCGCCCCATTGGATAATGAAGACTACGATCGCGACTTCTACTGGCATTTCATGTGCCCACGCTGGAAAGAGCGGCACGAAGTCAATTCTCCGACCGCACTCGCCAAATATCGGCGTGACCCTGATGCATATTTTTACCAATCAGTTGTCTTTCGATTCTTGTCGTTCCTGTCTATAGCCCGCAGGTTCGAGGCCGAGGCCTTCTACATCGACGCAACACTGGCGAAGCATAGTAAGAAGGCTCATAAGAGGGCACTTTATTTCCTTCGCTATGCCAAGAGCTTTCTTTGGGTCATGACTTTTCAGGAACTCAGCCCTCACGACAGCTTTCCCGGAGTAGATCATTTCCGTGACGACGAGTTCAGGCCCTTGCTGGATCTATGTTATAAGGTCAGTGGTGAAGATTCAGGCAGCCTTAGCCCGGACGGCAAGGAGCCGATATTTGACTGGCCTCGATTCCGTGCTGTACTACAAATCGAAAGGGATGGCAAGGACGGAGAATTTAATATCGAGGTAGAAAGACTGCTTTCATTCTTTGATGAGCTTAGAGCCGTCGACTACACTTCACAGGGGGAGAAGAGACGTCGCTGGGAACGGCTGATCTGTCTCCATCTTCTGACCTTGAACTTCATTGCGACCTTCGGATATGATTGGCAACGTGATATTACTGATAGGCGCAAGCGAGCTATAGAATTCTTGAGCATGGACAATACTGTCATTGATGCTTTCTTGAGCGGATCGGAGCAGTGGCTAGGGCTTGACGAGCAAGAGTATATGATATCACTAAAATCTCAGCTCAAGGAAAAGCGGGACGCTTCACCGGCCACCACCATGGGCGCGGCGGTAGCCCGGCTAGAGGAATTGGGTGCGACGAAGATCAAAAGGGAGAGTTCCCGGACGATCATGCACGATCAGGGGGGTAACAAGTTCTTCGTCGACCAAGATCGGCTGAAGGACATTACGTTGACGAGTCCCTCTGATGCAGATCAGCGGCGGAGTAGCACTGCAATTGCCCGCCCTACTGCTTGACTCGCGGATGGCAAAGCTTCGCCCAGGTCACAACTGTCACTCGGTACCGTGCTAGGACATCCAGACGCTGGCCTAAGCTTGGTAAGGCCGCAGAAACCAGGACCGTTCGGGATAAAGCCTTTGATGGTTTGTCAGTGGGCGATCTGGTGGGTGGTGAAGTCGGGCTTGCGCTTCTCGGCGAAGGCGGCCGCGCCTTCCCTGGCCTCGTCGGTCACGGAGAAGACGTCCAGGCCCGCCTGCGACATCTGGGACAGGCCGCCCTGGTGGTCGGTGTCGGCGTTGAACGAGTGCTTGAGGAAGCGGATCGCGGTCGGGCTGTACTGCGCGAGCTGGTTCACCCAGGCCTTGGCGGCGGGCATCAGCTCCTCGGCCGGCACGACCTTGTTGACCAGGCCCCATCGCTCGGCTTGTTCGGCCGAGTACTGCTCGAGCAGGAACCATATCTCGCGGGCGCGCTTCTCGCCCACCACCCGGGCCAGGTACGCCGAGCCGAAGCCGCCGTCGAACGAGCCGACGCGGGGGCCCGCCTGGCCGAACCTGGCGTGTTCGGCGGCGATGGACAGGTCGCACAGCACGTGCAGGACGTGACCGCCGCCGATGGCCAGCCCGTTCACCGCCGCGATGACTGGCTTGGGCACGTCGCGGATGAGCCGGTGCAGGTAGATCACCTCGAACAGGCCGTTGCTCGTCGGGCCGTAGTCGCCGGTCTCGGCCCGCTGCTTGACGTCGCCGCCGACGCAGAACGCGCGGGTCCCGGCCCCGGTGAAGATGACCCCGCGGACCGCCTTGTCCGCCCAGGCTCGCTTGAAGGCGTGGATCAGCTCCTCGATCGTCTGGCCCCGGAAGGCGTTGAGCCGATCTTCCCGGTTGATGGTGATGACCGCCGCGGGCCCGTCGACTTCGTACAGTACGTCCTCGTACGTAGACTTCTCCATGACTAGATAATAGGGTTCTAGAGCAAGCTAGGACCAGTGGCCCGGGAAGAGGACGTCGTGATGAGCCGGAGACAGCAGTGACGGAGCGGCAGGATCCCGTCGAGTGGTCGCGCGAGCAGTGGGTGGCCCATGACCAGCCCGCAGCCGACCAGTTCACCGCCATGGTCGCCATCTTGCGCACGCACCAGGCCATGGCCGCGTCGATCGACGCGACGCTGCGCACCCGCGACCTGACCCGCACCGGTTACCTGCTGATGACCACCCTGCAGCTGTCCCGCGAAGGCACGCGGCCGCTCGGCCAGCTCAGCAGGCACCTGATGGTCCACCCGACCACCGTCACGCTAGCCCTGGACCAGCTGGAGAGGCGGAACCTGGTCAAGCGGAGCCCGCACCCGACCGACCGGCGCACGATCCTGGCCGTGCTGACCCCGGCCGGGCGGGAGGTGCTCGAGGTGGCGACCAAGGCGCTGGCGGACGCGGACTTCGGCCTGGCCGGCGTCGACGGCGCCTTGTCGGGCCGCGTCGTCGAGGTGCTCGGCGAGGTGCGGCAGCGCATCGGGGACATCCGGCCCTAGCCGGGGACATCCGGCCCTAGCCGGGGACATCCGGCCTTAGCCGGGGGCAGCAGCTTTCAGCAGGTCGGCGGTCACCTGGCGGGACGTTTGGCGACGAATGCGGCGAGCCCTTCTTGGCCGTCCGGTGAGTCGAGCAGATCGGTGACCCGGTCGGCCTCGCGGGCCATGCCCTCGGCCAGCGGCAGTTCGGCGGCGTCATCGACACATCGCAGCACGGCGGCGAGCGCCGGACGGGACATGGCGCCGAACTGCCCGGCCAGCTCGAGCGCCTGCTTGAGGGCGCCGCCCGGCTCGGTGACGCGGTCCAGCAGGCCGATCGCGAGCGCCTCGTCCGCCGGGACCTCGCGGGCAGTCAGCATCATGTCCAGGGCCCGGCCGCGGCCGACCAGCCGCGGCAGCCGCTGCGTGCCGCCGGCCCCGGGGATCAGGCCGAGTTTCGCCTCGGGCAGGCCGAGCCGAGCCGACGCTGAGCCGATCCGCATCGTGCAGGCCAGCGCGAGCTCGAGGCCGCCGCCGAGGGCGCGTCCCTCGATCGCCGCGATCGAGGGACGGTCCAGGGCCGCGAGGCGATCGAAGACGGCGCGCATCGAATCCCCGTAAGCCCGCAGCGCCGCGCGATCGGCTCCGGCCATGAGCTTGATGTCCGCGCCGGCCGCGAAGAACCCGTCGAGCCCCGAGCAGACGAGAAGGATCCGGGCCGCCGAGGTCTCGAACGCGCCGAGGGCGGCGCTCAGGCCGCCGAGCAGCGGCTGGCCGAGTTGATTGGCGGGCGGGTTGGCCAGCCGGACCACGAACGCCGGGCCTTCGGCCGTCCAGGTGACGACGGAATCCGGCGGGGCTGGATCGGTCATGGCGTGCGGGCCTTTCTGGCGGGTTCTGCTTTCAGTTCCGCGAGCCAGGCGTCGCGGAGCTCGTGCTTGGCGATCTTGCCGGCGTCGGTCATCGGCAGCGGCTCTTCCTGCAGCCGCCACCGGGCCGGCACCTGGAAGCGGCCGAGCCGGGCCGCGGCGAAGGCGGTGAGCTCGGCGGCGGTCGCGGCGGCGCGCAACTGGACGATGGCGCCGACGATCTCGCCGAAGTCGGCGTCGGGCAGCCCGAGGACGGCGACGGCCGCGACCGCGGGGTGCTGGTGCAGCACCTCCTCGACATGGGACGCGGCGATGTTCTCCCCGCCCCGGATGATGACGTCCTTCGCCCGGCCGGTGACGTACAGCAGGCCGTCGTCGATGCGGCCGAGGTCGCCGGTATGCAGCCAGCCGTCGGCGTCGATGACCTCCGGCGCGTCCTCGCCCCAGTACCCGAGCATCTGGGACGGTGTGCGGACGATGATCTCGCCGGTGCCGGTTTCGTCCGGTTGCCCGATGCGCATCTCGACGACCGGCAGCGGCCGCCCGGCGGTCTGCGGGTGCTCGGCCATCAGGGCGCCGGACGCGGCGGCGACCGTGCCGCCGGCCTCGGTCATGCCGTAGATGGTGGATACTCCGCGCCGGACAGCGGGGAAGACGGCGCGCAGCCGGTCGGAGAGTTCGGGGGTGACCGGCGAGCCGCCGAGCGAGATCGACCGCACCGCGGACAGGTCCCGCCCGGGCAGGGTGGGATCGGTGAGTACGCGGATCGCCATCGTAGGGACGGCACCCCAGATGCTCACCCGCTCACGCTCGATGAGGTCGAGCACCTGGCCCGAGTCGAACCGGCCCTCGAGGAACACCATCGTGTTGCCGCCGAGCATGGCCAGCAGCAGCGACTGGACGCCGCCGATGTGGAACAGCGGGCCGCTTTGCAAGATGACCTCGGGCGGCCGGTCGCCGCAGAGCTGGTGCGGCAGCCGCTTCGACACGACCAGCAGGTTCTGCAGGTTGGCGATGACCGAACGATGCGCGAGCACCGCCGCCTTGGCCAGGCCGGTCGTGCCGGCCGTGAAGATGATCAGCGCGGGGTCGTGTTCGCCTCCCGCGGGGGGCTCGGGGATGGACAGCGACGGCGCGCTCTGCGCGGCCCGGATGTCGGCGACCGGCACCACGGCCGGGCCGGTGCCTGTGCCGGTCCCCGCGGGCAGCAGCCTGGCCATCTCGGTGTCCGCGGTGATGACGGCGGGCGCGGTGAGCTCGATCGCGTGGGCGATCTCCTCGGTGCTCCACCACCGGTTGCCCGGCGCCACCACCGCGCCGAGCCGCAGGCCCGCCCACAGCGAGATCACCCACTCCGGCGAGTTGGCCGCGAGCAGCAGCAGCCGGTCACCCGGGCCGAGGCCGCGCGCGGCCAGGTGCCCGGCCACCCCGTCCGCGGCCGCGGCCATCGCGGCGAACGTGACCCGCCGGCGGCCCTGGACCAGATGGTCCCGGTCGACCCAGCGGGCCGCGTCGTCGAGCAGTTCGGTGACCCGCCGGCGGCGCTGCTGATAGACGAGAAACGGCACAGGCCCGTCGCCGCGCGCGACCTCGGTTCCCCACATGCCCGCCTCGCTCATCACGAGCCATTAGTCTAGATGGCAACCATCGGATGTCAGAGTATCTTGTCATCTCGTGACGGCAGGCACCAGGACCGCCGCGGCGAAGGACGCGCTTCGCGAGCAGGGCTACATGCCCTGCACAGACCAGCATCAGGATCTCATCTCGACCCTGTCCGCACCGGGCGCGCGCTAAAGCGGGATGAACTGTGGCGGGGACTGCCCGGACCGGGGCCTTATGCGGAGCGAAGCGCGCCGTCGTCGTCGAGATCATCGAGCACCGCGGGCAGGCCGACGGTGAGCATCTTCCTGCGGACGTGGCCCAGGAGCTTCGCCATGAAGACCCCACCGACGCCGGTAAAGCCGGTGTGCTCGTAGGTGAAGCGCGTGCCGCCGGCATGGGGCTCGAGCCTGTAGGTGACCTCCGTCACGTCGCCGCCTTCGTCGCCGATCCACGACCAGCGCAGCAGCGACGGCTCGTTTACCTCAAGCACCTCGCAGTCGACGACGCCGCGCCAGCCGGGCTTCGGCTTCGCGACGAGGCGGAACTTCGTGCCTACGACGGGGGCGAATCCTTCCGGCCGCCCGCCGGCGCCGGTCGCGGTCCACAGCGGGACGAGCGCCGGGTCGGTCACGGCCCGCCAGACTTTCGCGACGGGATGGGGGTAGTCACGCACGATGCGGATATTACTCATGGGAACTCCTTGGGCCTGAGAGGTGGACGACGAGCATCATTTTTATAGCTGCTATAAAATTAGGGTAGCAGAAATAATTTAGCAACTGGATTATGCTGAGGGCATGAACACTTCGACGGTGGACTGGACGATGCCGCGGACACCGGAGGCACTGGAGGCCGAGGGACTGCGGGAGCGCAAGAAGCGCCTGATGCGCCAGCAGTTGTCGGACACGGCGACACAGATGTTCCTGGAGCGCGGCTTCGACGCCGTCCGCGTGACGGATATCGCCGAGGCATGCGGGGTGTCAGAGAAGACGGTCTTCAACTACTTCCCCACCAAGGAGTCGCTGATCCTAGACCGTCTGGAAGCCACGATGGCCTCGCTGCGGACCGGCCTGGCCGAGCCGGGGGTCGCACCGGTCCAGGCGGCGCTGCGGATCCTGGACCGTGAACTGGGCGCCATGACATCCTGGTTGGCCGCCCAGGACGACCCGGTCCAGGCCAGCACCGCGATCCGGCGCTTTGACGCACTGATCCAGGCCACCCCGTCTTTGCGGGCCTACCAGAGCGACATGATGGACCAGTTCACCGCCGTGGCCGCCACGATCCTGGCCGAACGGGCCGGGATGAGCCCGGACGACCCTGAGCCGCAGATCGCGGCCACCGCCCTGCTCGGCCTGTGGCGCATCCAGTTCCAAAGCCTCTCGAGATACCTGGACGGGACCCGCACCCCGGCACAGGTCCACCGGGCAGTGACCGCCGACGTCCGCCGGGCAGCCCAGCTCATCGAGACCGGACTGAGCTCTTTCGCGGCCTTATCTAGGTGGGGTAGCCGGTGGGTTCGGTGGTGTGCCGGCGGCCGGACGGGGTGGTCCACTGGAAGGTTCCGAAGGACGTCAGTTACTGTTTCGTCTTTCAGGGAGGGTGAGGTTTCAGCGTCGTTCGTGACGGTGACTCATCCGTTTCATCCGCTGCACGGTGAGCGGTTGCGGCGGATGCCCCGGCCCGAGGAAAGCCGCTTGCTGCAGCTGCGTCCGGGCGTGCCCGCGTTCTTCTGGAGGCGGAGCCGGACATCCAGGTGATCGGCGAGGCCAGCACTGCATCCGCCGCACTGGCCCAGATTCCGGCGCTGCGCCCCGCCGTCGCCGTAGGTTAGATTCTGTTCATGACGCCTGGAGGACCGGAGCCGCGGGCCCGGTGGGCCGGCAATACGCTGGCCGATTTTGAACGGGACCTTGCTGACAACCTGTGTTACCAGCGGGGCACGACGACGGAGTCGGCGAGTGCCCAGGACGCCTACTGGACGCTGGCGGTGACTGTCCGCGACCGCCTGGCTGACCGCCGGGCGACGACGGGCGGATCGCCCGGATGTCGCTGATCGGGGAGGACCCCGAACGCCGGGTGCGGATGGCCAACCTGGCGGTGGCCGGCGGCTTCGCCGTCAACGGCGTGGCCGGGCTGCAGTCGCGGCTGCTGACCCAGACGACATTGCGTGACTTCGCGGACCTGTGGCCGGAGAAATTCCGGAACGTGACGAACGGCGTCAGCCCGCGCCGGTTCCTCCGGCTGGCCAACCCCCGCCTGTCCGCCCTGATCACCGCCCGGCTGGGAGACCAGCGGTGGCTGACCGACCTGGACCGGCTGGCACAGCTCGAGGCCTTCGCCGGCGATGCGGAATTCCGGGCGCAGTGGCGCGAGGCCAAACGGCAGAACAAGATCGACCTGGCCTTTCATGTCCTGGCCGCCACCGGCGTCATCATCGATCCCGCGTCGCTGTTCGACGTCATGGTCAAGCGGCTGCACGAGTACAAGCGCCAGATCCTCAAGCTGCTCCACGTCGTCACCCTGTACAACCGGATCAAGGCCGATCCCGCCGCCGCCGTGACCCCCTGCACGGTCATCTTCGGCGCCAAGGCCGCGCCGGGCTACCACGAGGCCAAGCGCATCATCAAGCTGATCAACTCGGTCGCGGCCGTGGTCAACGCCGACCCCGACGTCGCCGGCCGGATCAAGGTCGTGTTCCTCCCCGACTACAACGTCTCGGCCGCCGAGCTCGCAGTGGCCGCCGGCAACCTCTCCGAGCAGATCTCGCTGGCCGGCAAGGAAGCCTCCGGCACCGGCAACATGAAACTGGCCCTCAACGGCGC
>JBKQQQ010000108.1:0-18066 GCA_052144275.1 Streptosporangiaceae bacterium | reverse complement strand
TCGCCGATGACCACCGCGCACGCCCCGTCCGAGGACGGGCAGGTCTCGTCGTACCGGACCGGATCCCACAGCATGGGGGAGGCCTGCACCTTCTCCAGCGTGATGTCGGCCTGCTGCAGGTGGGCGTACGGGTTGAGGGCGCCGTTGCGCCGGTCCTTGACCGCGACCATCGCGCCGATGTGCGACGGCGCGCCGCTGCGCCTGATGTAGGCGCGGATGTGCGGCGCGAAGTACCCGCCCGCCCCGGCCACCACCGGCAGGCTGAACGGCGGCGCGATCGACAGCGCCCACATGGCGTTGGACTCCGACTGCTTCTCGAACGCCACCGCCAGCACCCGGCGATGCAGCCCGGCCTGCACCAGGCTGGTCGCGACGATGCCCGTCGCGCCGCCCACCGAACCCGCCGTGTGCACCCGCAGCAGCGGCTTGCCGACGGCGCCGAGGGCGTCGGCTAGGTACAGTTCGGGCATCATCACGCCCTCGAACAGGTCAGGCGCCTTGCCGACCACGACCGCTTCGATGTCCGCCAGCGCCAGGCCCGCGTCGAGCAGCGCGCGGTCCGCCGCCTCCCGGCACAGCCCCGCGATCGACACGTCGGTGCGCTTGGACCGGTGCCGGGTCTGCCCGACCCCCAAGACGGCCGCGAGCTGCTTCATTGCGCCTCCACGCTCGCCTCCGGCTCGCTCATCATGATCGCGGCGTGGAGACCCCGGCCTTCAGGCCGGGGAGCAAACGCCGCGTCACCTCCCCGGAAATGTCAGTGGTGTCCGATAGTGTGTTCGCATGTCCCGGTACCGGCTGCTCCCCACGCCCGCCCAGCAAGCGGTGCTGCGGGACCACTGCGGCCACGCCCGGTACGTCTGGAACCTCGCCGTCGAGCAGCACGCCCACTGGCGCCCAGGCCGCAGGAACGCGCCGGGCTACCTGGAGCAGTGCCGACAGCTCACCGCCGCCCGAGCCGGGCACCCGTGGCTGGCCGCCGGTTCCCAGACGGTGCAGCAGCAGGCGCTGCGGGACTTCGCCCAGGCGATGGCGGCGTTCTTCGACCCGGGCAACCCGGCCGGGCGGCCGTCGTGGCGCAAGGCCGGGCGGGACGAGGGGTTCCGCATCGTGGGGCGCGGGCGGCAGTGGGACGTGCGCCGGGTGTCCAAGCACGTCGGCCAGGTCTGGGTGCCCAAGGCCGGATGGGTGCGATTCCGCTGGTCCCGCGCCGTGCCCGAAGGCGCGAAGTCCTACCGGGTGACGATGGACCGCGCGGGCCGCTGGCATATCGCCTTCGCCGTGATCCCCGAGCCGATCCCTGCACCCGGTCACGGCCAGATGGTGGGCATTGACCGGGGGGTGGCGGTCTCCGCGGCCCTGTCCACCGGCGAGATGCTGCACGCCCCCGCCCTGACCGCGCGGGAGCGGACCAGGCTGCGGCGGCTGGAGCGGAAGCTGGCCAGGGCGCGGCGCGGCTCGGAACGCCGTAGCCGGGTGCGGCTTGCGATCGCCCAGCTGCGGGCACGGGAGACCGACCGGCGCACGGACTGGGCGGAGAAGACCAGCACCGGCATCGCGCGGCGCTTTGACGTGATCCGGGTCGAGGACCTGCAGATCGGTAACATGACCCGCTCTGCGAAAGGAACTCGCGGTGATCCCGGCCGGAACGTCCGGCAGAAGGCCGGGCTGAACCGGGGGATCCTGCGGTCCGGGTGGGGTCTGCTGGTGCGCCGGCTGGAGGACAAGGCCCCGGGCCGGGTGGAGAAGATCAAGCCGCATTACACCAGCCAGCGGTGCTCGGCGTGCGGGCAGGTGGACCGGGACTCGCGTGAGAGCCAAGCCGTCTTCCGGTGCACTGCCTGCGGTTTCGCCGGCAACGCTGACGTGAACGCGGCCATCAACATCGCGGCGGGGCACGCCGTGACTGCGCGGAGAGGCGACGGGGCAGCCCGGCCCGTGAACCGCGAACCTCACCTGCTGCTCCAATCGGCGTAGCAGCTGGAATCCCCCGCCTTCAGACGGGGGAGGATGTCAAGACACACACGACAGACCCCCCATGACCGATCCGCGCCCCGCTTCATCGCCGGGCCATGGCCCAGATCGAATCCCCCGTCGCCGCCGTCTCCCCAGCGCAGCTCACCCTGCCCACCCCGTGCGCCGAATTCGACGTCCGCACCCTGCTCAGCCAAATCGTCGGCGGCCTGAACCGGGTCGGGATCGTCCGGCGAGGGCGGTGACGCGCTGGCCCGGCCCGCCCGGGCCGATGGCGTTCCCTACGAACGGTTGGCTGGCCGCCTACCGCGCGGCCGCCGCCCGGGCCGCGGCCGCCTGGGCCGACGACGCCACGCTCGACGCCCTGGTCGAGGTGCCCTGGGGCAAAATCCCCGGCCGGTTCGCGCTCGCCGGCTGCGTGCAGGAAATCCTGATGCACGGCTGGCACCTGGCCAAGGCCACCGGCCAGCCCACCGAAGGGGACCCGAGCTCGCCATCTGGGCGCTGGCCGGCGCCAAGCGCATCCTGCCCCCCGAGTCTCGCGGCGACGACGTCCCGTTCGGCCCGGTGGTCTCGGTTCCTTCCGGCAGTGGCCCCTACGCGCAGCTCGCCGCTTGGCTGGGCCGCCGGCCCTAGCCAGGGGATTCGGGTGAGCCCGCGCGGTCCGATGAGCACCATGTCACCGTGCCGCCCGGGCTCGGGCCCTCATCCCGATGCCTCCGCGGCGAAGTGACCATCGGGTCCTTCCCGCTTCGTGGCTGGCCCCTTACGGTAGGTGTCATGGCCTCTGTCAGATCCCGCCGCTGCGTGGTGATCGGCGCGGGCGTACTGGGCGCGTCGGTAGCGGACAGGCTGGCCTCGGCCGGCCTGCAGGTGACGCTCCTGGAGCAGGACCAGCCGGGCCGCGCCACCAGCCGGTGGAGTTTCGCCTGGCTGAACTCCAACGACAAGGCGCCCAGGCCCTATCATGACCTGAACCATGCCGGGATCCTGGCCTGGGCCGAGCTCGCGCCTGACTTCGACGGCGCGGCCTGGTACCGCCCCGTCGGCCACCTCGAGCTGGCCACCACCGACGCCGGCCGCGCCGAGCTCGAAGCCCGCGCGCGCAGGCTCACCGACTGGGGCTACCCCGCCCGTCTCGTCAGCCAGGCCGAAGCCTCCGAGCTGGAGCCAGCGCTGCGTTTCCCGGAGTCAGGCACTACCGTCGCGTGGTTCCCCGGCGAAGGCTACGTGCTCACCGAGCCGCTGATCGCGCGCCTGGTCGCCCGCGCCGCGAGTAACGGCGCGGATGTACGCACCGGCGACCCGGGCCGCGTGACAGGCCTGGATCCCGGCCCGGCTGAGACGCTCCGGGTCCGGACCGCCGCCGGCCCGGTCCTAGAGGCGGATGAGGTGGTGGGCTGCGCCGGCCGCTGGGTGCCCGAACTGGCCGAGATGGCCGGTTCTCCCTGCCCGGTGCCGCTGGTCGACTGGGAGAAACCCGGCGCGGCCGCCCCCGGCCTGGTGGTGCGCGCCGGCCCGCTCGCCTCGGCGGGACCGGTACGCCTGGTGCACACCTCCGAGGTCAGCCTGCGCCCGCACGCCGGCGGCCTGCTGCACCTGGAAGCACCCGACGCGGCCGTGGACCTGCACACGCCCGAGCCGGACCTGCGCCGCTGGGCGGCGACGCTGCTCCGCCGGGCCCAGCAGACCGTCCGCGGCCTCATCGACGCCCGCGTCGAGGAGTTCCAGGTGTGCGTCCGCCCCATGCCCGCCGACGGCCAGTCCATCGTCGGCTGCCTCCCCGGCGCCCCCAGTCTCTACATCGCGGTCACCCACAGCGGCGTGACCCTAGCCGCCCACCTGTCCCGCCTCATCGCCACCGAGCTGACCACCGGCACCCCGCCCGCCGACCTAGCCCCCTACCGCCCCGCCCGCTTCCTCACCAGCCCCCCGCCCCGCTAGCCGCCCTCCACTCGCGTCCCGAAATTACCTCAGGGGAGCAGCACGACCTTGGTGGCGGCGCGGGTGTCGAACAGGCGGTACGCCTCGGCCGCCTCGGCCAGCGGCAGCCGGTGCGTGATGACCCGCTCGGGCGCCAGGCCTCGTGAGACGATCATCTGCATCAGCCGCTCGCGGTCAGCGAGCGGGTCGCCGATGCTGAACCGCAGCGTCAGCTCGCGCTCGAACATCAGGCCCGCGTTCAGCTTGTAGTCCGGCTCGAAGTGGGCGCCGACGACCGAGACCGTGCCCCGGCCCCGAGCCAGCTGCAGCGCCGCGTCCAACGCCCCAGGCGTGCCCGCCGCCTCGATGACCACGTCCGCGCCGAGCCCGCCGGTGCGGGCCATGACTAGTTCCTCGGCCTCAGCCGGCGGCACCGCTTCGGCGCCAAGCGAAGCGGCGAGTTCCCGTCGCGCCTCGACCGAGTCCACGGCGATCGCGCCGCCGCCGAAGCCGGACACGCACAGCAGCGCCATCAGCCCGACCGGCCCGCAGCCCAGCACGACGATCGTGTCGGTGAGGCCGGCCCCGGACCGCTGGACGGCGGCGTAGCCGGTCGGCAGGATATCCGCGAGGAACAGGCCCTGCTCGTCGGTGAACGCCGACGGCAGCTTGAGCAGGCAGCGGTCCGCCATCGGGACCCGGACGTACTCGGCCTGGCCGCCGTCGAGGCGAGGGTACACGCCCGAATACCCGAACAGCGCCCGGCTCGGGCACTGCGCCGGGCGGCCCATCCGGCAGTGCGTGCACGTCCCGTCGGACGTCATGCTCGAGGACACCACCCGCTGCCCGACCTCCAGCAGGTCGACCGCGTCTCCGACCTCGGTGACCACGCCGGCGAACTCGTGCCCCAGCACTGTCCCGGGGTCGAACCCGGGCGTCATGCCGTGCAGCGGGAACAAGTCGGCCCCGCAGATCGCGGCGGCCGTCACCTTGACGATGGCGTCCTGCGGCACCCGCAGCTTCGGTTCCCCGACGTCGGAGACCTTAGCGGTTCCCGGCGTGCCGACTTGCACCGCCTTCATGCTGGCTCCTCGATTTCTACCAGGTAACCGTCGGGGTCTACGCAAAAGAACCGGCTGCCGCCCCACGGCGGGCGGTAGGTGTCGGCGAGGAACGAGACGCCGCGCGCCTCGAGCGCCTTGCGCGCCACGTCCGCGTCGGGGACCTCGAGCACCAGCACCACGTTCGCCCGGGCCGGGTCGACGGGCGCAGCCATCTCCACGCCCGGCCGGTCGGGCGCCGGGTGGCCCTGCTCGGCCAGCGAGATCCGGGCCCCGGCGGCGGTCAGCGTGGCGTAGGGCGGGTCGTCATACAGCGCCACTTCCACGAGCCCGAGCTGGTCCCGGTAGAAGCGGAGCGAGGCGGCGAAGTCGGAAACGGCCAGGATGGCGCCGGCCCGCGTGACCGGGAGCTCAGGCACGCCTCAGCCCCTCAGCCCCGCAGCCGAGGCCCCGGCCCGCGAGGTCCCGGCCCGCGAGGCCTCGGCCCGCGAGGTCTCGCCCCGCGAGGCGCCGGCTCCCGACGACTCGGCGCGCGAGACCGCCGCGGGCGAGCCTTCCCCGAGCGCAGCCCCCGCGGGCTCCACCAGCACCGGGGCATCGTCCCGCAGCGCCGCCTGGAGCCGCTCCGCGGGCACCCTGATGTGGTCCGCGGTGAGCGCGGCCGCCCGGTCGGTGTCCCGGAGCCTGATGGCCGCCAGGATCGCGCGGTGCTCGGTCAGCGAGTCGTCCATGGTGCCGCGCAGAGCCAGCGTCCGGGACTGGAACCGGCCGATCTCGCCTTCGAGCCGGTGGTGCACCTCCTGCAGTTTCGGGTTGCCGCTCAGCTCGCACAGCAGCTCATGAAACGAGACGTTGGCGGCGAAGAACTCCCGCACGGCCCCTTCACTAATGTGCCCGGCCATCCGCTCCATGAGCTGGTCCAGCCGCGCCAGGTCGGTCTCGGTCACCCGGGGGATCGCGAGCCGGACGGCCATGACCTCGAGCGCCTCGCGGACCTGGTAGGCGTCGATCAGCTCCTGGGGTGTCAGCGACCGGACCTCGGCCCGGCGCCGCGGCCGCATCGTGATCAGCCCTTCGGCCGACAGGCGGCCCATGGCTTCCCTGATGGGGCCGCGGCTTATCGCCAGCTCCTTGGACAGCGCTACCTCGGACAGCTCGGTTCCGGGCAGGAGGTGATCAGCCAGGATCTCTTCGCGCAAGTGCTCGTAGACCCGCTGCGACAGCGTCAGGTTGTCGAACGCTACCGTCACTAGCTCATCCCTCCGCCGCATATAACCCTACGAAGCTGAACCGGCGGCCGCCGGCAGCTCCTGCCGGGCCCCGCTAAAGCGCTTTGCTCCAGCTAGGTATAGCAGCGATGCTACGGCGAATCCCACGATCCACGAGATATCGGCACCTCCCAGGTCGTGGACGAACGGTCCGGTGTAGAAGGTCTGGTCCAGGAACGGTACCTGCACCGCCAGGGTGATCACGTAGCAGATGCACGCCCACCACTGGATTCGCCCGTATATGCCGTTGGGGGTGAAGAACGACGCCACATCGTAGCGGCCCCGCTTGACCACGTAGTAGTCAACGAGGTTGATCGCGCTCCACGGGACGAAGAAGAACAGCAGCACGTTGATGAAGTTCTCGAACGAGGTGAGGAAGGTCTTGTAGCCGAGTATGGCCAGGATCGTGCCGGTCAGGAAGATGATCAGGATGCCGGTGAGCCGGACGGCTTGCCTGGACTGCGCGGCCATGAACTTCTTGCTGAAGCTGCCCAGGCTGGCGAACGCCAGCATGCCGGTGTAGGCGTTGAGCGTGTCGCCGGGAATCTGGCTGATCCCCATGAAGAACATGATCCACAGCCCGGATACCGTGGCCAGCGCCCCCAGCGGGTTGTTCGTCGCGGTGGGCACCAGGGTGGCGATCCAGGCGCCGAGCGCCGCGAACAGCGTGGTCGATATGACGTTCCCGCCGAAGATGGCCCAGAACGTCCGCCGGAAGCTGACATCCCTGGGCAGGTACCTGGAGTAGTCCGACACGTACGGCGCCCAGCTCAGCATGTTCATGAAGAACAGGCCGATGACCGCGACCAGGATCGGGCCGCTGGACAGCGTGGTGCCCCGGTACTGGTGCAGCACCGGGCCGTACGTCGCGGCCTGGATCAGCGCGATCACGATGACCACGATGAACACCGCCGTCATTACCTTCTGCACCTGGTGGATCCACCGGTAGCCGAAGATGGCCAGGGCCAGCGCCGGCAGGGTCACGATGAAGATCCACACCGGCACGCTCACGCTCGACACCAGGAGGTGCAGCGAATCGCCCTGCAGCACCTGGGAGGCGGCCAGGTACCCGATGTCGAGCACGATGGACGCGAGCAGGATGAAGCTCGCTCCGTAGAACCCGAACTGCCCGCGGCTCTGGATCATCTGCGGCACGCCCAGCCGCGGTCCCTGCCAGGCGTGCAGCGCGGTCAGCAGCATGCCGAGCACGTTGCCGACCACGATGGCGAACAGCGCCCAGAACAGGTTCAGGCCGAACAGGATGGCCAGGACGCCGAGCGTGAAGTTGACCACGTTGGCGTTGGCCGCGAACCACAGGGTGAACTGATCACGCGGCCGGCCGTGCCTTTCGTTTTCGGGGATGATCTCCACGTGGCGCTGCTCGACCACCGGTCCCTGCGTGGCCGCCGCGTCCTGCTTCAGACCCAGCTGCTCCCCAGCACTCATGGCTCCCTGCCTTCCGTAGGTTGAGCCCCGTCTGCGAGCCCGCCGCGCCCAGCACACACCGTTATCCCGGCCGGACCCGCCGAGTGGCCACATTGAAACTGCCTTTTTTGCAAACTGTCAACTGGCGACTGTGTTTTTTTTACCGAACGAACCGGGTTAACCAGGTCAGCGGCCCGATTTTCGCTCCTCTGGGTGATCGTTTATCCCCTATCCGTGGCCCTGTTACCGCTCGCGCATCACCAAATAGCTCACCCTAAGTCATCTGTTGACAGTCAGCAGTTCCGATGCTTACGTTGAGGCCGAGTCCCGAGTGACCCCTCCGCGAGCCAAAGGGGGCGCGGCGTTGCCTGGACTGAGGAGCGAGGAACGAGCGACGAGGGAAGGCGGCGCCTCAAAAGCGCCCCCGGAGGCGAGTGGAGAATGACAGAATTCGGCGTCAACCTGAACAACCGTGAGCCGCTGATCACCTCTGACTACACCCTGGCTGACCTGCTTGACCTGGCCGAACTCGCGGAACAGCGGGGTTTCGGGTCCGTCTGGGTGGGCGACAGCCTGTTCTCCAAGCCGCGGTTCGAGCCGATCAGCCTGCTCTCGGCGATCTCGCAGCGGACCTCGCGGGCCAAGCTCGGCACCGCGTGCCTGGTCACCTCGACGCGGAACCCGCTCTACCTGGCCCTGGAGTGGGCCACCCTGGACCAGCTGAGCGGCGGCCGAACGATCCTCGGCGCCTGCATGGGCAACCCGGAGCACGGCGTCCGGCGGGAGTTCGAGGCGCTCGGCCTGCCGTTCGGCAAGCGCGCGGCGGTCTTCGAGGAGGGCCTGGCCGTGCTGCGGTCGCTGTGGACGACAGGGAAGGTCACCCACCACGGCGAGTACTACGACTTCGACGACGTGTCGTTCTACTCGGGTACCGAGATGGGGCCGCTGATGCCGGCCCAGCAGCCGCCGCCGACCTGGGTGATCTCCAACATCAGGCTGACCGGCGAGCTGGCTCCCGACGTGGCGAAAAAGCGCATGCGCGACGCCTGCGCGCGCGTGATCACATACGGCGACGGCTGGATGACCTGCTGCCGGGCCATGCACCCGGAGGAGGTCGCCGAGCAGATCGCCGCGCTGCGCAAGGCGGCCGCCGACCTCGGCGAGGACTTTGGCCGGTACACGGTCTCCTACCAGGTCACGATGAACATCGGTGACTCGGCCGAGCAGGCCAAGACCGCCTTCGGCGATTACATCTCCAGCTATTACCCCGAGCTCAGCAAGTCCGTGGACCTGTCCAACTGGGGACCCACGGGCACCCCGGAAACCGTGGCGGACTGGTTCCGGCAATTCAGCGCGGCCGGGGTGGATCACTTTATCTGCCGCTTCGGCGCCCTGGACCAGTTCGGCCAGGTGGAGCGCTTCGCGGCCGACGTGCTCCCAGCTCTTGGAAAGGAAGGAACCGCCTCATGACTGAAGAACCCCGTACGGAAGGGCAGATGCGCGCCTCGGCCGAGCTCGTGGTGGATACCTGCTTCGAGGTGAAGGAGGGTGACGTCGTCACGATCATCACCGACGACCGCCGCAAGCCCGAGGCGGAGATGGTGGCGACGGTGGTCGCCGAGCGGGGCGGCCTGCCCATCGTGGCCAACAACGAGGCCCAGATCCGCCGCGCCCTGGCCGACACGCTGTTCCCCATGGTGCCGCCGCGCAACCTGCACCAGGCCATGGTCACCTCGGACCAGATCATCATCATGACCAACCTGGAGTGGGCCAACCGCTTCGCGCACGTGCCCGCGGTCAAGGAGTCGGTGGCGAACATGGCTCGCATCGGGTCCATCGAGGAGGGCTTCGGCCGCTGGCCGATATCGGTCGCCGACATCGAGCAGACCATCGGTAACGCGAAGAAGGCGATCGCCCGGCTCGAAGGCAAGAAGCGAGTGCGGGTCACCTCGCCGGCCGGCACCGACGTGGTGGTCAGCATCGAGCGACGGCCCGCCCTCGAGGTGGTGCCGGTGAAGCAGCGGGGCGCGATGATGGGGCCGGCCCCGCTGTGGGGCGAGGTGGCCTACGCCGCCGTGGAGGACCAGACCAACGGCACCATCGTGATCGACGGCAACATGCTCGGCATCGGCATCCCCCGGCACGTGGAGCACCCGATCACCTGGCACGTCGAGGACGGCAAGTACCAGGCCATCGAGGGCGGCGCCGAGGCGCGCCGGCTGCTCGACGTGATCACCGGCGTGCCCGGCACCGAGACCGTGGCCGAGTTCGCGTTCGGCACCAGCGACTTCGCCCCGGTGGGCGATCCTTCGGAGAAGGGCCGCAAGGGCACCGTGCACTTCGCCCTGGGCGACAACCAGAACTGCTACCCGGGCGGCCAGAACAAGAGCGTGCTGCACCTGGACGGCGTATGCCACAACGTGTCGCTGCAGATCCTCGACACCGGGGAGTACATCGTCAAGGACGGAGTCTGGCAGCTGTGACTCCAGGTCGGGCTGGGGGGGTCGTCCCCCCGGGACAGCAGAGCGTCGCGGTCATCACGCTGGCCGACGTGCCCGCGGTCGAGCTGGCAGGCGGCAGCTGGTCCCGGGTCCTGGTGGCGGAGCAGACGGTCGGCGGCAACGCCTCGGCCCTGGGCTACTCGGTGTTCAAGCCGGGCACCTCGACCGCCGATCTGTCCCACTCGGTCGAGGAGCTCGCCTACATCGTCAGCGGCAGCGGCGTGATCCGGCTGGAGACCGGGGACGTCCCGGTGACCGCCGGGCAGGCGCTCTACGTCCCGGCCCGGCTCTGGCACACGGTGCTGAACCCGGGCGGCGAGGATCTCGTGATGGTCTTCTCGTTCCCCTCGCCGGGTTACCCGCCCACGGAGCGACGCGACCCGGCCAGCACCGAGCGCCGGGAGCCGCGAGGTGACTAGCCCTTCGGGGCGGCCGCCGGCCACGGCGGAGGACGCGGTCCGGCAGGTCGTGCTGGCCTGCCGGATCATCGCCCGGTTCGGCCACGAGGACCTCACCCTGGGCCACGCCAGCGTCCGCGGGCCCGACGGGCGCACCGTCTATATCAAGCGCAAGGGCAAGGCGCTGCGCGACGTGCGCGCCGAGGACGTCATCGGCATCGCGCTCGACGATCCGGACGGGTACCTGACCCCCGGCGCGCATCTCGAGACGATCATGCACCTGGAGACCTACCTGGCCCGGCCGGACGTCGGGGCGGTGATCCACACCCACCCGATGTACTCCATCGCGCTCGGCGCGACGGCCGGCGGGCTCGAGCTGCTCTCCCACGACGGCCTGCTGTTCCCGGACGGCGTGCCCGTCTTCGACGGCACGGCCGGCCTGGTGACCACCCCGCAGGACGGGCAGGGGGTGGCCCGGGCGCTGGGTGCCGGGCGGGCCGTGCTGCTGCGCAACCACGGCATCCTGGTGGCGGGAGAGGACATCAGCTGGGCGGTGCTGACCGCGCTCACCCTGGAACGGGCGGCGCGGATACAGTACATCGCGCGGGTCCTCGGCGACCCGGTGCCGATCCCCCGGGAGGTGGCCCGCGAGCTGTCGGCGAGCAAGTACCAGGAGGAGTTCGCCGAGGAGTACTGGCAGGACTGGTGCCGGATGCTAGACGACTAGACGAGGAGCGATGACGATAAGCATCTCCGCCACCATCAACGGCGCCTCCTTCACCGGTGACGTGCCGCCCGAGGAACTGCTGCTCGACTTCCTGCGCGACCGGCTCGGCCTGACCGGCACGAAGCAGTCCTGCGAGGTCCAGGTCTGCGGGGTGTGCACGGTGCTGGTGGACGGGAACCCGGTCAGCTCGTGCTGCTTCCTGGCGGCCGACATCGACGGCCGCGAGGTGGAGACGATCGAAGGTCTTGCCGGCTCGGACTTCCACCGGCGCGCGGCCGACGTCTTCATGCGGCACGCGGCCGTCCAGTGCGGCTTCTGCACCTCCGGCATGCTGCTGACCGCCAAGGCGCTGGCGGGCCGGGGCCTGCGCGGCGACCGTGACGAGATCGCCGCGGCGATGAGCGGCAACTTGTGCCGCTGCACCGGCTACCGGTCGATCCTCGACTCGCTCACCGAGATCCTGGGCGACGACCAGTGAGCGCCGTCGGGCCCCGCGATAGCGCCATTAAGCCCCGCGCTGAGAGCGCCATTGGGCCCCGCGCTGAAAGCGCCATTGGACAGAGCGTGGAGCGTGCCGACGGCCGGCTCAAGCTGGCCGGGCAGGCCGAATTCACCGGCGACATCCGGCTGCCCGGCATGCTCTACGGCGCGGTCCTGCACAGCCCGGTGGCGCACGCCCGGATCTCCTCCATCGACACCTCGGCGGCGGGAAAACTCGACGGCGTGGCCGCCATCCTGACCGCTGAGGACCTGTCCGACCTGGATCCCTACTACGGCCACGCGCTGCGGGACCGCCCGATCGTGGCCATCGGCAAGGTCCGGTTCACCGGCGAGCCGGTCGCGGTGGTCGCGGCGGAGTCCCAGGCCGCCGCCGACTTCGCGGTCACCCGCATCACCGTCGAGTACGACGAGCTCCCCATCGCGGCCAGTCTCGACAAAGCGCTGGCCAAGGAAGCCCCGCTGGTACACGAGGAGGTCAGCCGCCCTGGCAGCGCGCACGGCCTGGGTGCGCTCCCCGACGCCGAAGGCAACGTCTGCTACAGCTACTCGTTCCGCCGCGGCGACGTCGACCGCGCCTTCGCCGAGGCGGCGGTGGTGGTCGAGGGCGAGTACGCCTTCCCCGCCGTCTACCAGTACTCGATGGAGACGCACACCACGATCGCGCACTGGCATGGCGGCGAGCTGACGCTGTGGTCCTCCTGCCAGCACCCGTTCCTGGTCCGCCAGGAGATCGCGGCGCTGTTCGGGCTGCCGCTGGACCTGGTCCAGGTGATCGTGCCGTTCCTCGGCGGCGGCTTCGGCAGCAAGTCCTACACCAAGATGGAGCCGCTGACCGCGGCCATCGCGCGCAAGGCCGGGCGCCCGGTGCGGATCCTCAACGGGGTCCACGAGTCGATGATCACCACCCGGCGGCACAACATGTCCTGCCGGATGCGCACCGCGGCCGCCGCCGACGGCACCGTCCTCGGCCGCACGGCGGAGGCCTGGCTGGACACCGGGGCGTACGCCGACAACGGCCCCCGGGTCACGGCCACGGCCGGCGACGCCGCGCCGGGCCCCTACCGCTGGCAGGCGGTGCAGGTGCAGGCGCACTGCGTCTACACCAACACCGGGCCGGCCGGCTCCTACCGCGCGTTCGGCGCCACCCACCTGCAGTGGATCGGGGAGTCGCAGCTGGACGAGGTGGCCCGCCGGCTGGGCGTGGACCGGCTGGAGATCCGCCGGCGGAACCTGCTGCGGCCGGGGGAGGAGGTCCGTCCCGGCGGCAAGCCCCTCGACGCCGACCTGATCGGCGACGTCGAGAAGGCCGCCGGCGCCATTGGCTGGGGCGAACCGCAAGCCCGTTCGGCAGAAAAAAACAAGCGGCGCGGTCGCGGCGTCTCGGTCGGCCTGCTCGCGGCGGGGGCCCACCCCGTCTCCATGGCCACGGTGCGGATGGGCCCGGACGGCTCGGTCACGGTCCTGGTCGGCACCACCGAGCTCGGCCAGGGCGCCCGCACCGTGATGGCCCAGATCGCGGCCGGCGTGCTGGGGAGCCCGGTGAGCAAGGTCGTGGTCCGCGGCACCGACACCCGGTACACACCGTACGACCGGTCCACCGGGGCGAGCCGGTCCACCACGGTGGCGGGCCTGGCCGTCCAGCGGGCCGCGCAGAACGTCCTGGACGCGCTGCTCGAGACCGCCGCGGCCAGGCTGGAGGCCCCGCCGCAGCTGCTCACCCCGGCCGACGGCGCCATTCACGACCAGGGCGGCCGGTCGATGACCCACGCCGAGCTGGTCCGCGCGCGCTTCGGCTTCGACGGCGGCGAGCTCATCGGTCACGGCCGCGTCCAGCCCGAAGGCGGCAGCGGGTCCTACGCCGAGGGGCCGGTCTTCTGGGAGGTGTGCGTGGCCGGCGCCGAGGTGGAGGTGGACACCGAGACCGGCGTCGTCACCGTGCTGCGCACCTCCACCGTCGCCGACGTCGGCCGGGCCATCAACCCGCAGCTGGTCGCCCGCCAGGACGAGGGCGCGACCCTGCAGGGCATCGGCAACGCCCTGTTCGAGGAGATGCACTTCGCGCCGGACGGCATGCTGCTGAACGACACCCTGCTCAGCTACCGGATCCCCGCCTTCCGTGACATACCGGCCGCGATGCAGTGCTCGATCGTCGAGAATGGCGATGGCCCCGGCCCGTTCGGGGCCAAGGGCTGCGGTGAGGGCGCGCTGGCCGCGATCCCGGCCGCCGTGGTCAACGCGCTGGCCGACGCCGGCGTGCCGATGAACACGCTGCCGCTGACACCGGAACGGGTGTGGCGGCGGATTCAGGAGCTGGGAACCAGCTGAAACCCGGAGGTACTGCAGATGAGCGTTCCGAAGGTCGCGGCGGTGATCGGCGCCGGGACCATGGGGCCTGGCATGGCGGCGGTCCTGGCCAGGGCCGGGTCGCAGGTGAGGCTCTACGACATCAGCGACGAGGTGCTCGACCGGGCCAGGGGGGCCTGCGAGCTGGCGAACCAGGCCCTCGACCGGATGGAGGCGGCCAGCGCCCCGGGCGGGTCGGTCGCCTTCGAGCCCGATCTCGGCACGGCCCTGACCGGCGCCGGCCTGGTGCTCGAGACCATCCCGGAGGATCTCGACCTCAAGCGCGAGGTCCTCGCCGCGATGGAGGGGCACCTGGAGCCCGACGCGATCATCGCCACCAACACCTCGGGCATCGGTGTCAGCTCGATCGCCAGCGCGCTGCGGCACCCGGCTCGCTTCATCGGCATGCACTGGTCCAACCCGCCGCACCTGGTCCCGATGATCGAGGTCGTGCCGGGCGAGCAGACCGCCGCCGCCACGACGCAGCAGATCGTGGAGATCATCAGGGAATTCGGCTACGAGGCGATCACCGAGAAGGAGGTGCCCGGCTTCGTGGAGAACCGGATCCTCTACGCCATCCTGCGCGAATGCCTGTCGCTGGTGGAGCGCGGCGTCGTCTCCGAGGCGGACCTGGACACCTGCGTCAAGTGGGGGATCGGTTACAAGCTTGCGGTCATCGGCCCGATGCGCCTCCTCGACATGGCCGGCCTTGATATCTATTCAAGCGTGGCTTCTTACCTCAATCCGGACCTATCCGCCTCCACCGAAGTCCCCGAGATGATCACCGAACGAGCCAGGGCAGGCCAGCTCGGCATGAAGACCCTGGGCGGCATCTACCCCTATACGCAGGAGCAGGTGGTCCAGCGCCGGGCGGAAATCGCCAACGGCCTGATCGCCGTCCGCAAGACGCTAACCGCGCTGTGAGAGGCTGAAATGCCAGATAACAAGCACTCCAAGAAGGTCTATATCCTCGACGGCGGTTCGCTGGTCATCGACCGCTCCCAGGTCCTGTGGCACATCGACGTGGGCACGCCGGTGCGGTTCCCGGTGTACAGCGTGCTCATCGAGCACCCAGACGGGCTTTTCATGTACGACACCGGCTACGACCTGGATCACGTCAACCGCGTGCTGCCGTTCGAGCAGCCGCAGCAGACCGCGGACCAGACCATCCCCGCCCAGCTCAAGGCGTGCGGCTTCGACCCGGAGCAGGTCAACTTCGTGGTGAACTCGCACTTCCACTTCGACCACGTGGGCGGCAACAAGTACCTGACCAACGCCACCACCCTGGTCAACACGGCGGAACTGCGGCACGCCAAGGTCCCCGAGCCGTTCGAGCACCTGGGCTACTCGGACCTGTCCTTCGATTTCCCCGGCACCAAGTACGAGCGGATCAGCGGCGACATCGAGATCGCGGACGGGATCTGGCTGTACGAGACCCCGGGTCACACGGCCGGGCACTACTCGCTGCTGGTCGAGATGGAGGACCAGCCGTCCATGATCTTCGCGGGCGACGCGGCCTACACCTACGAGAACCTCGAGCGGCTGATCGTCGGCGGCTTCCACCTGGACCCGACGGCCTCGGTCGAGTCGCTGCGGCGGCTGAAGCGGCTCGCCCGCACCCACGACGCGCAGATCTACCCATCGCATGAGATGGCCCCGTTCCAGACCTGGAAAAAGGCACCGAGCTACTACGAAGGGTGAGGAGCGTCATTCAGAACCGACTAGCGAGCACGGGCCTTTTGAGCCCGTGCGAGCGGTCGGTGCCCGTAAGGGTCGGCGAGAACCCCGACGTAAATCTGAATGACGCGAACTCTTGAAATGAGGCAGAGCATGAAACTCGAGGGTCGTGTCGCGATCGTCACCGGCGCGGGTCAGGGCATTGGCCGGGCCATCGCCGAGAAGCTGCGCGCCGAGGGCGCCAGCGTGGTCGTGGCGGACAAGAACTCCGAGACCGCGGAAAAGACCGCCGCGGAGATCGGCGGGACCGCGCACGTCACCGATGTCAGCGACCCGGATCAGGTCAGTGCCCTGGTCGCGGCGGCCGCCGGCCAGTTCGGAAAGATCGACATCCTGGTCAACGACGCGGCGATCGTCCCGTTCGTGCCGTGGGAGGATCTCGACTTCGCCGAGTGGCGCCGGGTCATGTCGGTCAACATCGACGGCGTGTTCCTGATGTGCAAGGCGGTGTACCCGCACATGAAGGCGGCCGGGTACGGCCGGATCGTGAACATCGCCTCCAACGTGGTCACCGCGGGCACCCCGAACATGGCGCACTACGTGTCCTCCAAGGGCGCCGTCTTCGCCTTCACCCGGTCGCTGGCCACCGAGGTAGGCCAGTACGGCATCACGGTTAACGCCGTGGCTCCCGGCCTGACCGCCAGCGAGGGCGTGCTGGCCAGCCCGCACGCCGAGGCGTTCGACTTCGTGGTGTCGCTGCAGTCCATCCCGCGCCGCGGGGTCCCGGCCGACATCGCTCCCGCGGTGGCCTTCCTGGCGTCGGAGGAGGCGCACTGGATCACCGGCCAGATGCTCACCGCCGACGGCGGCCACACGCGCCACTGATGAACACTGGGCACTGATGAACTGGGCACTGAGGAAGCTGTCCCCATGAAGCTGCCGCCCTTCACCGTGCACCGCCCGGGTTCGGTCGGGCAGGCCTCGCGCCTGCTCGCCGACCTGGGCGATGACGCGGCCGCCTACTGCGGCGGCACCGAGCTGCTGCTCGCGATGAAGCTCGGCCTGGCCAGCTACGAGCACCTGGTCGACCTGAAACGGGTGTACGGGCTGCGCGGCATCGGGACGGACGGCGATACGGTGCGCATCGGCGCGTCCACCACCCACCACGAGATCGAGACCTCCGCCGCGCTGCGCGCCCGCTACCCGGAGATGTCCGCGATGATCTCCCAGGTGGCGAACCTGCGGGTCCGCATCGTCGGCACCCTGGGCGGCAACCTGTGCTTCGCCGACCCGCACTCCGACCCGGCCTCGTTCCTGATGGCGGTGGGCGCGACGCTCGTCTGCCAGCAGGCCGAGGCGACCCGCCGCATCCCCGCCGCCGGGTTCCTGACCGGCCTGTACGAGACCGCCCTGGCCCCCGGCGAGCTCCTGGTCGCCGTCGAGCTGCCCGCCCGCCCCGAACGGACCGGCATCTCCCACCTCCGCATGAAGCTGACCGAACGCCCCGTGGTCACCGTGACCGCCCTGGTCACCCTCGCGCATCGCGGTGAGGTCGCGCAGGCCCGCCTGATCGTGGGTTCCGTCGCCAGCGTCCCGTTCGCCGCCGACACCGTGTCCCTCCTCGGCGCCACCCCCGCGGACTTCGGCTTCCGCGCCGAAGCCTGCGCCGAGGCGGTCGCCGCGGCCTGCATCCCGCTCCCCGACGGCGAGGCGTCCCCGGACTACCTGAGCCACCTGGTCCGCGTCCACGCCCGCCAGGCTCTCGGTGAAGCGTTCGCCGCCGCCGCGGCCTAGACCCGTGGACCCGGCGGACCTGCAGGCGGCCAGGAACCGGACCATCCCTGACGTCCTGCCGCCCCCAGGACAGCCGCTGCACGTGCTGTTCTGCGGCATCAACCCCAGCCTGTACTCGGCCGCGACCGGCTGGCACTTCGCCCGGCCGGGCAACAGGTTCTGGCCGGCCCTGCACCTGTCCGGGTTCACCCCGCGCCGCCTGGCCCCGCACGAGCAGCACCTGCTGCCCGGCTACGGCCTGGGCATCACCAACCTGGTGGCTCGCGCCACCGCGCAGGCCGCCGAGCTCGACGCCGCCGAACTCCGGGCCGGCGGCGAGCGCCTGCTGGCCCTGCTGACCGGGCGCCGCCCCGGCATCCTCGCGATCGCCGGCGTGACCGCCTACCGCACCGCGTTCGGCCACGCCCGGGCGGACATCGGCCCGCAGCCGGACCCGCTCGGCGGTTCGCGCGTCTGGGTGCTGCCCAACCCCAG
>JBKQQQ010000107.1:0-6123 GCA_052144275.1 Streptosporangiaceae bacterium | reverse complement strand
GCAGCGGAGCCTTCACGATGGTGCCGGTGCTGGCCTTCTCCGCGAGCCGGCCGGCGTACATCACCAGGATGCTGTCCGCGATCTGGGCCAGGATCGACAGGTCGTGGGTGATCGCGATCACGCTCTTCACGAAGCCGCGGTCCCTGAACTCCAGCAGCATCTCCCCCACCGCCCGCTGGGTGGAGACGTCGAGGGCGGAGGTGACCTCATCGGCGATGAGCAGCGACGGGTTCAGCAGCGTGGAGAGGATGATCGTGACCCGCTGGCGCATGCCGCCGGACAGCTCGAAGGAGTACCTGTCGAGCACGTCGTCACCGAGCCCGACGAGGTCAAGTCGCCGCTTCATCTCCGCCATCACGCTGCTGTTGTGGGCCCCGTGGCTCCGCAGCAGGTCGGTGGTGAGCTTGCTGATCCTGCGGGTGGGATTGAGGGCGCTCATCGCGTACTGCGGGACGAGCGAGACCTTGGTCATCCGGTACGGCCGCATGGCGCGGTAGTCCGCGATCGGCAGTTCCTGGCCGTCGAGTTCCACCCGGCCGCCCAGGTGCCGCATGCGCCGTTCCAGGAAGACCAGGCTGTTGCCGAGCGTCGACTTACCGCAGCCGGACTCGCCGGCCAGGCCCATGATCTCGCCGTCGGCGACCGAGAAGCCGACCTTGTCCACGGGGCACACGTCACCGCCGCGGGTGCGGTAGGCGATGCTGAGGTCGGTTACCTTGACGCTCATTGTTCCCTCAGCTTCGGGTTGAAGACCTCGTCGAGGCCGACGTTGGCGATCAGGAGGGCGGCCACCATGCCGGTGAGCACCAGGCCCGGCGGTACGAACCACCACCAGAGGTGCAGTTGCAGCGCGCTCCAGAGCATGGCCTGGTTCATCATCGTGCCGAGCGAGATGCCGTTGGTCGGCCCGAGCCCCAGGAAGTCGTAGCTGGCCGCGAGGAGCATGGCGCTGCCGAACAGCAGCACGACGACCAGGAACAGGTACGACGCCATGTTCGGGGCGATGTCCCTGATCACGATGCTGGTGGCACGTTTGCCCGACAGGCGGGCGAGATCGACGAACTCGCGCGAGCGCAGCGTGAAGGTCTGCGCCCGGACGGCCCTGGCCACCCACGGCCATGTGGTCAGGCCGATGAACACTCCCTCGAACACGACGCCGCGGGTCTTCAGGTACGCGCCGATCACGACCAGCAGGACCAGGGACGGGATCATGACCATGATGTTGGTGAGCATCTGCAGCATCTCGTCGAGCAGTCCGCCGCGGTAACCCGCGATGAAGCCGAGCGCCATGCCGACCAGCGCCGCGCACAGCGCACCGAGCGCTCCCACCAGGTAGCTCAGCCGCAAGCCGTCGACCAGCTGGGCGAACACGTCATGGCCGAAATAGTCGGTGCCCATCCAGTGCACCCCTGACGGTGGCTGGCGAGGCAGGAAGTATTCGGTGGTGTTCCACGGCGAGATGAACGGCCCGAAGATGGCGGCCAGGACGAACACCACCTCGAGAGCCAGCCCGAAGACCAGCTTCCTGTTGTGCACCGCGTAGTACAAGAACTCCCCGCGCCTGCGCACCACCACCGGGGCCGATACGGACGGCATGACCGTCCCGGCTACTTGCGCCACCGGCTCGCCCGGGCCGGTGCTCCCCGCGGCCGTACTGCCGCTCAGTGTGCCGCTCATGCCGACGCTCCCTGCATGCTGAGCCGGGTCCTCGGGTCCACGGTGATGTAGACCAGGTCGATGATGAAGTTCGCGAGCAGCACCCCGACGACGATGAAGATAAAGATGCCCTGCAGCAGGAAGTAGTCCTCGTCCTCGATCGCGTTGTAGATCAGCAGCCCGAGGCCGGGATAGTGGAAGGCGATCTCGGTGACGATGTTGCCGCCGATCACGACCCCGAGGGCCAGGGCGAGGCCGGAAAGCTGGGGCAGCGAGGCGCCGCGGTAGGCGTACCTGCGGATCACGCGCTCCTTCGCGCCGAGCGCTCTGAGGTACCGTGAGCTGTCGTTCTCCAGCTCGTAGATCACCAGGTTCCGCATCCCGATGGCCCAGCCGCCGAGGCTCACGATGAACACCGTGAGGAACGGCAGGAACCAGTGGTAGAGCAGGCTCGATATGAAGGTCCAGGAAAACGCGGGCAGCAGGGTCTCGTCATACGCCCCGGAGATCGGGAACACGTGCCAGACCTCGCCGAAGAGAAACGGCAGCAGGAGGGCTAGCCAGGGATAGGGAATGGCCTGGAATATATAGCCGGCGGGGAGCACGGTGTTGTCGAGGGACTTGCGCCTCGCGGCCGCGGCGCCGAGCCTGTTGCCGAGGACGTACGACAGCACGATGGCGGGCACCAGCAGCGCGAGGGTGTACGGGATGGCGTTAAAGATGAGCGTCGTCACCCGGCCCGGGAAGTCGTAGATGCTGACCCCCAGGTCGCCATGGACCAGGCCGTACCAGAAGTGCCAGTACTGATCCCACAGCGGCAGGTTCGTACCGAACGCCTCCGACATGGTCTTGTACAGGGCCGCGTAGCCGCCGGGCTGGAGCTGGAACTTCGACAGGTACAGCTGGACCGGATTACCGGGCATCAGGTGCGGGATGCCCCAGTCGATGGTCGCGCCGACGAAGAAGGCCAGGATGTAGGTGATCACTTTCCTGGTGAGATAGCGTCTCACGTTCACTCCCTGGGCTGCGTCAACGGACCGGCGGCCCGTCATCGCCGATCCTGCCGGGCGGGATGACGGGCCGCATCGAACCGTTTAGTTGTCGGTAACTACCGGGATGGCCGTACGGTTACGGCGTGGGCGCCGGAGCCGGGGCCAGCGCGGCCAGGGCGTACACGGTCGTCATGGCCCCGAGGTAACCGCCCCACATGACCGGGGTGTTCTCGTTGCTCGTGCCGTTCGCGGCGTAGTTGGTCCAGTACTTTGTGTTGCCCTGGAACCAGGCACCGTTGAACCAGACCGGGATCTGCGGGAGCTGGGCGAGGAAATCCTTCTCCAGCTGGCTGTAGATCGAGTCCAGCTTGGCCGTGTCGGTCACCGGCGTGCTGCCCGCCTGCTGCACCAGGGTCCAGTCGGACGGCGAGCTGAACCGCTCCCAGTTGAGCTGGGCCGTCTGCTGTCCTTCGATCGGCAGCGCGTACACCCGCTGGAAGTAGCTCCACGGCGTGGAGTCGAGCTGGGCGTTGTTGTCCAGCGCCAGGTCGTAGCTGCCGCTCGTCAGGTCGGTGGTCCGGGCCGCGTACTGGGGGAAGGTGGGCGTGACCTTGATGCCCACCGCCGCCAGGTCCTGAGAGATCACCTGGACGCCCGCCATCCAGTCGGTCCATCCGTCCGGGACCTCCAGGGTGAGGTTCTGGCCGTGGTAACCCGACTTGGCCAGGTACTGCTTGGCCAGGGCCGGGTTGTACGAGAAGCCGTACTGGCTGACCACGCCCTGGTCGATGTACGGCTTCAGGTTGGGCAGCAACCCGGTCGCGCCCGCGGGCTCGGTGATGCCGCTGTACACGACGGACACCAGCTGCTGCGGGTTGATCGCGTAAGCCATGGCCTTGCGGAAGTTGACGTTGTTCATCGGGGCCTTGGTCGTGTTCGGCTCCAGCCACACGGTGTTGGCCGGCAGCATGTAAGGCGAGCTGGCGTAGAACGTCTTGAGGCCGTATCCGGCGTTGCCGCCCAGCCCGCTGATGAGCTCGTTGATGCCCGGCAGGAAGTTGTTGCTCCAGTCGACCTGTCCCGCGGTCAGCGCGGACAGCTCGACGTTGTTGGAGCCGTTGACGACGTCCACCAGGTACTTGAACTTGAACTTCAGGCCCAGCTGGCTGATGGCCCACCAGTTGGGGTTGTCCTGGTAGGCGACCTCGGTGGCGTTGTACGTGGCGAGCAGCATGGGACCGGTGCCGACCGGCTTGCTGTTGGCCCCGGTGATCTGCTGCGTGGCCGAGAGCTTGGACCAGATGTGCTGCGGGATGACCGGAGCCTTCCACAGGTAGTCCTGCCACTCGCTGTAACCGGGCGGGCTATTGAAGGTAACGGTTACCGTGTTGCCGCTGGCGGTCGCGCTCTTCACCGTCGACACGTTGGAGTTGTACGGGTCGGACTTGTTGGTCATGGCCAGGTTGATCGAGTACGCGACGTCGGCACCGGTGAGCGGCGTCCCGTCACTCCACTTCACGCCGTTGCGGACCGTGATGGTGTACGTGTTGCCGCTCCACGTGCCGCTGGTGGCGAGCCATGGGTCGTAGGTGTTCTTCACCGGGTCGTAGAGGAACAACGGCTCGTAAATCAGTCCCTGCGTGCCCGTGGCGAAGTTGCCCAGGTCGAAGGGGTTCCAGATGGTGGGCGGCGCGTAGGCCGTGCCGCTGGTGTACAGGGTCTCGCTGCGCGGGAACCCCGATAGCGCCGCCGATGACGACGCTGACGGTGCTGTGCTCGTCTTGGGACTGCTGGACGACGATGAGCTGCTAGTGCAAGCACTGGCGGTGGCCAAGGTCAGGGCTACCGTCACCGCGGCGGTACCCCACCGGATGGCCCTGGTTCTCGCCCACTTCGCGTTCATCGCCTTCATGTTGCGTTTCACCTGCTCCTACCTCCTCATTAAGGAGTACTGCCGTTGCTCTCTATAGGTCTTAACTAGGTGTTCACCTAATGCCGTGGCCGGGAAAGTGCAGAACGGCCCCACGCTTGGGGCCATTAGTCACCCGCCGGCGCCGGTTCATCGTGGCCGGTTCGCCGGTTTGGCCAGGGCTCAGGTGTGCCATTGGAGAAGCTAGCTATACCGGTTAAGTGTTGCCAGGTAGAGCCGTTAAGTAAAGCGGCAGGCTTGTAACGCTAAGGTCTCGATCGGATATCCGGCAGGTAACCGGCTCGTTTGCCGGGCAGTCCGGGCAGTCCTGCCCCGGGCTCCGGTCGCGGGCTGCGGTCGCGGGCTGCGGTCGCGGGCTGCGGTCGCGGCCAGGCTAGGGTCGCGCGCGACCCGGTACGGCGGTGCTGTCGCGGACCAGGAGCACCGGCGGCCCCTCGGCGAGATGACCCGGCGGCCGGCCCGCCACCGCCTCGCGGAGCATCCGCGCCGCGTGGACACCCGTCGCCGGGATGTCCCGGCGCAGCGCGGTGAACGCGGGGTGGACGAGCTCGCAGAGCGTGCTGTCGTCCCAGACCAGGATGGACAGGTCGGCGGGCACCCGCACGCCCATCCGCTGCGCCGCGCCGAGCCCGGCCAGCGCCATCACGTCGTTGTCGTACATGATCGCGGTGGGCGGCGCGGCCTGCTTCAGCAGGTCCCGCGTCGCCTCGGCGCCGTGCTCGGCGGTGTAGTCGGCGGCCACCGATATCGCCTCGATGCCCGCATCGCCGGCTACCTGGGCGAGCGCGTCTGTCCGCAGCTTGGAATGCCAGTACCTGGCGAAACCGCCGACCCGGGCGACCCGCCGGTGACCGAGTCCGGCCAGGTAGCCGACGACGGTCTCGATGGCGGCGCGATCGTCCTGCCAGACGGCGGGCAGGCTGCCTGCCCCGCGCGGGGTGCCGAGCACCACGGCGGGCATGCTGAGTTCCTCGAGCACGCGGATCCGGCGGTCACGCACCTGCAGGTCGACCAGGAACACGCCGTCCACCTTGCGCTGCGCCCACCAGGTTCGGTACATGCGGATCTCTTCGGCCTGGTCCTCGGCCATGGTGAACAGCAGGGTTATATGGTTAGTCGCCAGCTCCGCCTGAATGCCCGAGATGAGCTGCATGAAGAAGACCTCGCTGCCCAGCGTGCGCGCCGGGCGGTCGATGATCAGGCCGAAGGCGCCGGCCCGGCCGTCGGAAAGGGCCCGGGCGGCGCTGTTGGGCTCGAAGCCCACCTCGGCCGCGATGGCCAGGATGCGCTCGCGGGTCGCGGCCGACACACCCGGCTGGCCGTTGAGGGCAAAGGAGACGGCGGCCTTGGTCACGCCCGCGCGCCGCGCAATGTCGGCGATGGTCGGACGTCTCATCCGGCTTCCTTTCCCACCCGGCGGCCACCCTATGCAGGTCAGCGCGTACCTGCCCAATCATAAGGCCACGAGATCCACGAGTCGGCATTGACACTAAACCGGTATAGTGATTCGATCCCAGCAGCGGCAGTCACCGAGCGAGCCAAAGG
>JBKQQQ010000106.1:0-9879 GCA_052144275.1 Streptosporangiaceae bacterium | reverse complement strand
CGGGGCGTCCGTCGTCGAGCGTTCCGCCGGCGCTGGCCGACCCGCCGTCCGTTTCCCCGGCCGCGTTCGCGTGGGAGATGCCCGACCCGCCGGCCGACTCGCCGTCGTCCCCGGCGCGGACGTTCCTGCGGTCAGGCACGTCGGCGCAGGATTCGGCCGCGCCCAAGGCAGCCCCGCCTAAGGCAGCCCCGCCCGCCAACCCGGGTAAGACCGGGGCGGGCGAGACCGCGGCGGGCGAAGGCCCGGTCACGCTGCGGAACACGGCGCAGAAGGGGCAGTCGAAGCGCACCGCGCGGCAAGCGCACCTGACCGTCGCCCGGGTGGAGCCCTGGTCGGTGATGAAGTTCAGCTTCGTGGTCTCGCTGGTCGCCTTTGTCATCTTGTTCGTGGCCGTCAGCGTGCTCTACGGCGTCCTTTCGGGCCTCGGCGTGTTCGACTCGCTTCAGCGCGTCGTGACGAGCGTCACGTCGAGCCAGGGTTCGGCGGGCGTGAACGCGAAGGTGTGGTTCTCCGCCTCCAAGGTGCTCGGCTACACGGCCCTGCTCGGCTCGCTCAACATCGTGCTGATCACCGCGATGTCCACGATCGGCTCGGTGGTGTACAACCTGACCTCGCGGCTGGTCGGCGGCGTGGAAGTGACCCTCCGCGAAACCGAGTAACGCGCCACGGGAAACCGGAGACGTGCCAGCGGGCTCTGCTGGCCAGGGGGGACGCCCCCCCAGCCCCCCGCTCCGCGGTAGCATCGCGGGGGCAAGCGGAGCGCTCCTGCGGTGCGGGCCTTGACGATCACGGCGAGCCTGAGGTCCGAAACCACGGCGCAACCCGCCGCACCGGTACGGTAGGATAATGCTCGCTCCTGTTTGTGCAGGTCAGCTCGATGGTATGGGGTTATAGCTCAGTCGGTTAGAGCGCGTCCCTGATAAGGACGAGGCCCGTGGTTCAAGTCCACGTAACCCCACCACGCACTCCTTCATCAGCCACAACAGTTTCCCGCCCGGTAATCCGGCCGGTGCGGCGCGTCGGCTGCCCGGGCGGGTTAGCGGAGCGGCTTTGCTAAGCTGCCGTACACCTGCGGTCGGCGGAATTTCTCGATCCGCCTGCCGCTCCGACGTCATTGAGGTGGAGGGTTCCTCACTGTGAAGAAGCTCATCGTCGTCGCCGTGCTCGGGCTTGGCGCGTTCGCCGTGTGGCGCAAGGTCCAGTCCGATCGTGCCGAACTCGACCTGTGGACCGAGGCCACTACAGCCGACGAGGACTGACCCGCGCGGTCGGAGGCAAGGTCCGACAGCCGATCCGACGCTAGGAGGCACGCAGATGAGCGATACATCTCCGGTATCGCTAGTCTGCTGGGACGTCCTCGGGGCGGCCGCCGTCGACGACAGCGTCCTCGAGCGGGCGTTCGCGGAGGCTATCGCCACGCAGGGCGTGGTCGCTGGCACCGCGGCGTACGTCAGGTCGATGGTCCATTTCGACCGGACGCACGGCTGGCCGCCCGCCGACGTCATGCGGATCCTGTTCCCGGAGGACGAAATCCGGGCTCAGGCCGCCAATCTCGCCTTCGAGCGGTCGTTCCAGGCCGCCGTGGACCGGTTCGGGATGCTACCGCTGCCTGGCGCGAACGATGCGCTGGCCAAGCTGACCGCGGCGGGCATCAAGATCTGCCTGGTGTCCTCCCTGTCCAGGCCCGCGCTCGCGCTGATCGTGGAACACCTCGACTGGCGGGAGCGCGCGGACCTGGTGCTGTGCGCGGACGACGTGGCCAGGGGCTTCCCCTGGCCCGACCTCATCCTCACCGCGGGCCTGCGGCTGGGCCTCGGCGACGTGCGCGACCTGGCTGTGGTCACGGCCACCGAAGGCGGGGTGCTGTCCGCCCAGCGGGCCGGGTCCCGGTTCGTCGTCGGCGTGCTCAGCGACATCGACGACGCGGGCAGGCTCCGCCGGGCCGGGGCGACGCACTTGCTGGCCGACATCGGCGAACTGCCTGATCTACTGGCATCGCAGCCCGGGATCACGACCACGGGCCTCACCACGGCGAGTGACTAACTTCGCCTCACTCGTGGCAGACTGTGAAGCATGCCGGAACTGCCGGAAGTAGAGTCGCTGGCCGCCTTCCTGCGCGGCCACGCGGTGGGTCACGCCGTCGCGCGGGCCGACGCGGCCTCGTTCTCGGTGCTGAAGACGTTCGACCCGCCGCTCGCCAGCCTCAACGGCCAGGTGATCACCGAGGTCGGCAGGCATGGCAAGTTCCTGGACCTCGCCACCGACCAGGGCCTGCACCTGATCATGCACCTGGCCCGGGCCGGCTGGCTGCGCTGGCGTGACGAGCTCCCCGCCACGCCGCCCAAGCCGGGCAAGAGCCCGCTGGCCTTCCGGCTCAAGCTCGACGACGGCTCCGGGTTCGACCTGACCGAGCAGGGCACGCACAAGCGCCTGGCCGTATACCTGGTCCGCGACCCGGCCGAGGTCCCCGGAGTGGCCACGCTCGGGCCGGACCCGCTGGCCGCGGACTTCACCGTGGACACCCTGGCAGGCCTGCTGGCCGGACGCCGCACCCAGGTCAAGGGCGTGCTCCGCGACCAGCGGATCATCGCCGGCATCGGCAACGCCTACTCCGACGAGGTGCTGCACGTGGCCAAGATGTCACCCTTCAAGATCGCGTCCAGCATGACGCCGGCCGACGTGGCCACCTTGTACGACGCGATCTCCACGACGCTCACCGAAGCGGTCGAGCGGTCGGCGGGCCTGGCCGCCGCGGACCTGAAGGGCGAGAAAAAGAGCGGCCTGCGCGTCCACGGCCGGACCGGCCAGGCCTGCCCGGTGTGCGGCGATACCGTCCGGGAGGTCTCGTTCGCCGACTCCGCGCTCCAGTACTGCCCCACCTGCCAGACCGGCGGCAAGCCCCTGGCCGACCGCCGCCTGTCCCGCCTGCTCAAATAACGCCTCGGGCCTCGTCCTTGTCACGGACGCGCTCTAACCGGTGCGTAGCGGGTACCCTGTTCGGAAGACATCTTGGGGCTATAGCTCAGCTGGAAGAGCGTCTGGTTTGCATCCAGAAGGCCAGGGGTTCGAGTCCCCTTAGCTCCACAGGTCAGAGGCCACTTGCGATCTTGAAGGCCTCCGAGGAGAGCCAAACTAAGAGCCAAAGTCGGCGTACTATCCGTCGTATGACGGCTACTGCGCGCCGTTGTCCCGTCTCACTGAAGTTGGTCGCGTCTCACTGAACCTGGTCCGGTTCGGCTGGGTGTCTCGGTGAATGTGGTTTCGCCCGGCGTGTCGTTGTGCCGGATTTAGCCCTGATTGGCATAAAGTGACCGGTTATGGCCGGGTCGGCGGCTGCCGTGCGTCCGGTGATTCCCGCCTTCGGGGTCGAGTTCACCGGCAGCGACGGCGGCTGCTGCCGTGGGCGGCTTGGTGAGTTGTGGAGCACGCCGTTCGAGCGGGTGGCCCCGGTGCGGTCGTTTCCGTCGTTCCGCGGGCAGGTGAGCTTTCCCGGCTTCTATTACGCGGCCACGATGGATGCCCATGTCGGGTTCGAATCGTGGCTGGAACGCGACGTGGCGATGATGCTGGACTTCGACCCGGCGGTGGTCGCGTTCTCGTCGCAGCCGTTCTGGCTGACCTGGGCGCAGAACGGTAAGCAGCGGCGGCACGCCCCGGATTACTTCGCCCGGCTGGCCGATGGCACGGGGATGGTGATCGACGTCCGCCCTGATGACCGGATCGAGCCGCGTGATGCGGAGGCGTTCGCCGCGACCGAGCGCGCCTGCCGCGAGGTCGGCTGGCTGTTCCGGCGGACGGCCGGGCCTGGCGCGGTGCTGGCGGCGAACGTGCGGTGGCTGGCCGGCTACCGGCACCGGCGGTGTTACCGCGGCGACATCGCCGGGGTGCTGACTGGGGTGTTCGCGGAGCCGAAGCCGCTGATGGGCGGGACCTGCGAGGCCGGCGATCCGGTGGCGGTCCTGCCGGTGCTGTATCACCTGCTGTGGACGCGGGTGCTGGTCACCGATGTGACGGCGGGGCTGCTCGGGCCCGGCAGCGTGGTCTGCGTGAGGCAGGGGGGCGCGGGCCGGTGAGCACGTCGCGTCCTGGGGTCCTTCGGGTAGGTGTCCGGGTGCGCTTCGACGGGGCGGCTCAGACTGTGGTCGGGCTGTCGGGCACCTTGGTGCGCCTGGCCGGGCAGGACGGCCAGGCCAGCGTGGTGCAGCTTGCTCACCTGCTGGCTAGTGAGGGTTTCGAGATCATCGGCGGCGCGGACCGGGCGCGGCGGCCGCTGTCCGCGGCCGCGCTGGGCGGGGTTCCCGAGGACGCGGCTGGGGATGCCCTGCGGTGGGAGCGGCACATCGTTGAGGTTCTTACCGGCTTTCCCCCGGATGCGCCGCCTGGGACGGCGGCCCGGCCCGGGTATGACCCGGCGGTCTGTTCGCTGCCGCAGCGTGAGCAGGCGAAGGCGGCCGAGCTGACCGCGTCGGGTGAGAAAGTCAGTGCCCGGACGGTGAAACGTAAGCGGCAGCGGTATCAGGCCCGCGGCCTGGCCGGGCTGGTGGACTGGCGTGCCTGCCGGGCCAGGCCGGCCCAGGGCCGCACCGACGAGCGCGTGGTGGAGGCACTGCAGAAGGCCATCAGCGAGCAGGCAGGCGGGTCGACCCGGACGGCCAGCTTCTACCTGTGGCGGACCCGGCAGATCCTGGCCGGGCAGCACGGCCAGGACGTGGTCCCGATGCCGGCCAGGGCCACGTTCTACCGGTTGTTCGAGCGGGTCACCGAGGGCCTGCACACGACCGGCTCGGCCCGGACCCGCCAGTCGCTGGCCAACCGTCCCGGGCGTCCCTTCAGCCAGCTCGCCGCCAGCCGCCCCGGTGAGGTGGTGGAGATCGATTCCACCCCGTTCGACGTCATGGTGCTGCTGGATGACGGCGTTGCGGGCCGGGCCGAGCTGACGGGCATGGTGGACCTGGCGACCCGCACGGTCACCGCGGCGGTGCTGCGTCCGACGACCAAATCGGTGGATGCCTCGCTGCTGCTGGCCCGCACCGTGACACCGGAGCCGATGCGGCCGGGCTGGTCCGAGGCGCTGAGCATGGCCCGCTCGGCCCTGCCCCGCCGGCGGCTGCTTGAGCTGGACCAGCGGCTGCAGCACGCCGCGGCCCGTCCCGTCATCGTCCCGGAGACGATCGTGTGCGATCACGGGAAGGCGTTCATTTCCCAGAACTTCCGGTCCTCGTGCCGGCTGCTCGGCATCACCTTGCAGCCGGCTCACCCGCGCACCCCGACCGACAAGCCGCATATCGAACGCACCCTCGGATCCGTTGCCTCGCTATTTGCCCAGTTTGTCTCTGGTTACCTCGGCCGCTCAGCGGAGTTCCGCGGCCGCGAGGCGGGGAGGGAGCCGCTGTGGTCGCTGATGGAATTGCAGGAGCTGCTGGATGAGTGGCTTATCGCTTCGTGGCAGAACCGGCCGCACGACGGGCTCCGCGACCCGGCCGCGCCAGGCCGGGCGTTCACCCCGAACGAGAAGTACGCAGCTCTGGTCCAGGCTGCCGGGTACGTGCCGGTCGCACTGTCGGCTGAGGATTACATTGAGCTGCTGCCCGCGGCCTGGCGGGCGATCAACGCCTATGGCGTCAAGATCAGCCACCGGGTCTACGACAGCGAGGAACTGAACCCGTTCCGCGGGCAGCGCTCGGGCGTCCCCGCAAAGCAGAACCTGTGGGAGATCCACCGCGATCCCTACGACGTGTCCCGGGTCTGGGTCCGCAATCACTGGGACGGCGGCTGGATCACCGTGTTCTGGAACCACCTGTCCACGGCACCTGCGCCGTTCGGCGAGCTGGCCTGGGATCATGCCCGCCGGCAGCTGGCCGCCGGCGGCGGGGAACCAGCTGGGCACGAGATCGCCCGGGCTGTGGACTTCCTGCTGCAGCGAGCCCGCCAAGGCCCCGGGGAACCGGGCCGTCCCGCCCGCGAGCCCGGCGCGAAAGACCGCCGGGTCGCCGCCCGCACCAAGGCCACCGCGCAGCACGCCTGGCCCCGGCCTGAACCCCTGGCCGCTCCGGCAGGCAACGGCGAGCCCGCACAGACGCCGGGCGAACCGCCTGAGGACAGGCTCGCCGACGTCGTGCCGCTCGCGGTCTTCGACGCCCGGGAGGAGGCCGGCAGGTGGTGGTAGCCGGCAAGGCACGGGAGGCTAGCGGCCAGTGCCGCGAGCCCACCACCACCTTGAGCGGATGGCGGCAGTTCGTGGATGCCGCACCTGCCACGTTCGACCTGCTGCCCGATGCCGCGCGGGCCGGCCTGGCGGCCGGGAGCAGGGCGGCCTATGACGAGGCCAGGATCAGCTACCACTCCGAGCTGGTGGTCGTGGCGACCTCCACGCTGCGGGAGGTGGCCCGGCAGGGCCGGCTGCTCACCATGCTGAACCGGCGGGAGATCTCCGCCCGGCGCGGGCTGATCGTGTCCGGCCTGCCGGCCACGGGGAAGAGCACCGCGCTGAAGCAGCTGGGCCGCACCCACGAGCTCATGGTGCGGGAACGTTACCCGGGCACCGGCCGGATCCCGGTGGTCTACGTGACCACGCCGCCGAGAGGATCGCCGCGGAAGCTGGCGATGGAGTTCGCCCGGTTCCTGGGCCTGCCGCCGGTGCGGCGCGGGCAGAACACCACCGACATCGCCGATGCGGTCTGCCAGGTGCTCATCGACGCCCGCGCCGACCTGGTGCTGGTCGAGATCCACAACCTGAACCTGGCCACCAGCGCCGGGGAAGACATGTCCGACCACCTGAAGTACTTCACCGAGCACCTCCCGGCCACGTTCGCCTACGCCGGCGTCGACGTCGAACGGTCCGGGCTGTTCACCGGGGTACGAGGCAGGCAGATCGCCGGCCGCTGCGTGCTGGTCAGCACCGGCCCGTTCCCGTGCCAGGCCGAGTGGGCCAGCCTGCTGGCCACGCTGGACGCCGCGTTGCGGCTGCACCGCCACCGGCCCGGCACCTTGCCCGGACTCGGGAAGTACCTGCATCAGCGCACCGGCGGGATGATCGGCAGCCTGTCCCATCTGGTCCGCGCGGCCGCGCTCACCGCGGTCATGGACGGCACCGAGGAAATCACCCGCAAGCTGCTCGACGGCATCCCGGTCGATCACGCCGCGCAATCCGGCGCCCGTGGCGTGGCCTGAACCATGGAATGGCCGCTCATGCTGCGGCCGCTGCCACGCCTGGCCGCGCCGTTCCGCGATGAGACGATCACCAGCTACCTGCACCGCCTCGCCGAACTGAACCACATCGACCCGGCCCGGTTGCGCTCCTGGCTGGCGGGAAGCGACCGCAAGGACGCGCCGGTACCGCTCAGCCGGCTCGCCGCCGTCACCGGGATGCCCGGCCGGCTGCTGGGCTACGCCATGCCGCAGATCTGCACCGCCGGCGAACTGTCCGGCCTGCACGTGCGCGATCGGCCACGCGCCCGGCCGGGATGGGCGTTCCTCGCCTGCCGGCCCTGCGTGGCCGGCCAGCCAGTAACCCGGTGGGCGCTGCACGACGACGTCGTCTGCTGCCGGCACCGCCGCTGGATCAGCAAAGACCACGAGCAGCCCGACCTAACCGCCCAGCCGGAGATCCTGCACGCACACCGGCGGCACCGGCGGCTGATCCGCCGCCACGGCCAAGACCCGGTCATGCGCGCGATGCGCGACGCACAGCACATCTGCACCGGCTGGCGCCTGAACGGGCTGCGCGACCCCGGCTACGGCCACCGCATGGAGATCTTCTGCGGCCCCGGCTGGGACGACCCCGACGAATGGGCGCCCCAGGCCTTCGACGCCGCCACCTACCCGCAGTCCGTCGCCCTGGCCCGGCTGCTCGCCAGCCCGTACTGGCGCGAACGCATCCTCGGCACGGGCTGGGCCGGGCACGACGAATTTACCGCCGAACTACGCCGCACCGTCGCCCCCGGCTACACCTGGGACTACCGCCCGCCCGCCCGCTGGCGCCGCGGCCGGGACGACCCGCTGCTCGAATGGCGGCTGCACACCCGCCGCCTCGCATTCGAGCCGCTCCCGCCCGGCCACACCTGGAACCTACCCGAAACCATCCAACCGGCAGATCCGGTCATGGCGAGCCAGATTCAGTGAGACAACGGCATCGGCCTGGTCTCATCGAATCTGGTCCGGGCAGGTCAGAGCGCTGACTGGGGACCAGATTCACTCAGATCGGACACAAGCGTCGCGGGCAGGGCGAGGACTCGATCTACTGGGACGAATCCAAGAACCGGTACATCGGCGCCGTGAGCCTGGGATTCAGCCCTGCTGGGACGCGTATCCGCAAGAAGGTCACGGGGCGGACCAAGACCGAGGTCCGCGACAAGCTCAGGGAACTGCATAAGCAGGTGGAGAGCGGGCTGCGGCCCAGGCGGCGCTATACCGTGGGCGATGCGCTCGACGACTGGCTCGCCGTTGGCGTGGATCGCCTCTCGGCCCGGACGGTGACCTTGTACCGGGACACCATCGGCAAGGCGCTTCGTGAGGAGCTGGGCACGGTCAGGCTGACCGACCTGACTGCGGGGGATGTCCATGGAGCGCTGGCGGCTCTGGCGGCGCGGTTGTCTTCCCGGACAGTGCAGATCGCGCACAACGTGCTGGTCCGGGCGATCCGGCAGGCCGAACGCGACGACTTGGTGGCCCGCAACGTCGCAGCGTTGGTGAAGCCACCTAAGGGACAGGGTGCCGGGCGGCCGTCGAAGTCGCTCACGCTGGAGCAGGCGGTTTCGCTGATGGCCGCGGCTCGCGGTACCCGGCTGGAGGCGTACATCATCTTGTCGCTGCTGACGGGCCTGCGGACCGAAGAGGTCCGGGCGCTGCAGTGGGATCACGTCGTGGCCTGGGTAGGGGGCCAGTGGGAACCGGTGAGCGAGGCCGGGTTCGATCATGAGCAACTGGCGGTATTCGTGTGGCGGGCTGATCGGGCCGGAGGTGACACGAAGACGCCGAAGTCTCGTCGGACGCTGGCGCTGCCGCGGCGGTGCATTGAGGCGCTGCGGGAGCATCGGGTGCGGCAGGCTGCGGATCGGCTCGCGGCGGGACCGCTGCGGCAGGACCGTGGGCTGGTGTTCGCGTCGACTGTGGGGACGCCGCAGGATGATCACAATGTACGGCGGCAGTTCCGGGTGATCACCGAGGCGGCCGGGCTGGGTAGGACGTGGGTGCCGCGGGAGCTGCGGCATACGTTCGTATCGCTACTGTCGGCTCATGGCGTGCCGGTGGAGGCGATCGCGCTGCTGGCCGGGCACAACCAGACGGCTACGACTGAGCTCGTGTACCGCCATCAGATCGTGCCCGCTCTCACCCGCGGTGCCGAGGTCATGGACCAAATCTTCGGCTAGCAGACCGGGCTTCCTTAGCCGCTTGCCGCGCAGGCGCATGAGTGTCCTCGGCGCTTGTAGCGGACTGCGATCGAATCGACGACGCTACTCGCGCGCGTAGCCGTTCGGCGCGTTCGTTGGCTGTGCATGGTCGGGTGCTTCCGAGGTGCATATCCGGTTGTTCTGGGCTCGTGATCAGTCCTGCATAGCGAAGGGCGCGGCTTTGACCGGGCATTGGCTGGCCGTGTGACGGCGCGGGCGCCGCCATCGTCGTTTACTACATCGCGGTGGCCAAATCTCACCAGCTGGCAAGGCTCGCTGCCTCTGGGGGCATGCGGGGCGCAGCAACAGGAGGTGGCTTGCTGCTGTCATGGCCGGGCGCGAGCGTAGGCCGCGGCGAGCGCACCGAAGACCTGTTTTGGCTCCCAGGCCATGTCCGGGTAGGTGGTGCCGCGTTCATGCTCCAGGACCGCGACGACTCCGTAGGAGGCGAGATCAAGATCGCGGTGCGGGTCGGTCGGGTGCCGGGGCT
>JBKQQQ010000105.1:0-11014 GCA_052144275.1 Streptosporangiaceae bacterium | reverse complement strand
GACACCGCCCGGTTCCGCTCGTTCGTGGCCGAAGCGCTCCACGTCGCCCCCCGAGATGTCACGGGGTTCGTCCTGGGCACGCACGGGGACACGATGGTCCCGTTGCTTTCCACAAGGAGAGCCCAGATGAGCAGCGCCACGCTGACCCCCCACGTCGACGTCCGCCGCGCCGGGGAGCGGTTCAAGACCCGCCTCGGCTGGCTGGACAGCAAGCACAGCTTCAGCTTCAGCCGCCACCACGACCCGGCCAACACCCATCACGGGCTGCTGCTGGTCAACAACGACGACATCGTCAAGCCCGGCACCGGCTTCGAGACCCACCCGCACCAGGACATGGAGATCGTCACCTGGGTGCTGCAGGGCTCGCTGGTGCACCAGGATTCCGAAGGCCGCACCGGCGTGATCTACCCGGGCCTGGCTCAGCGGATGAGCGCCGGCACCGGCATCCTGCACAGCGAGAAGAACGACTCCTGGCGGCTGGCCGGCGAGGCGCACACCGACCCGGTGCACTTCGTCCAGATGTGGGTCGTGCCCGACGAGTCCGGCATCACCCCCGGCTACGAGCAGCTGGAGATCGACCACGAGCTGCTCTCCGGCAGCCTGGTGCCCGTCGCCTCCGGCAGGCCCGAGCACGACGGCGCCGCGGCCATCCGGATCAAGAACCGCTACGCGGCCCTGCACGCCGCCCGGCTGCAGCCCGGCCAGAGCGTGCCGCTACCCGACGCGCCCTACCTGCACCTGTTCGTCCCCCGCGGCAGCGTCACCCTGGAGGGAGCCGGGCCACTCGCGGCCGGCGACGCGGTCCGGTTCACCGCCACCGGCGGACAGCAGGTCACCGCGACAGAACCGGCCGAGATCCTGGTCTGGGAAATGCACGCCACCCTGGGCTGACCGCACAAGGAACACCAAACGCCCGCGGCCAGCAGCTCACCCGTCCGCCCAGCGCGCCGCGGGCACGGTAGCGAATTGCGCCGAGCATGGCTGCTCACCTAATGTAGATGCATGCGTATGTATCTATCTGTTCGCCGACGGGACAGGTGTCCGCGGTGGCGGTAGCGGAAACCCAGGCGCCGCCCCCGGGGGATCCGCGCGGAAGACCACATCTCGGACACGCTCCGGACCTGGTCGGACTGGCCATTCGAATGACTGACACGCACGCAGCCGCAGGTCCGGAGGCCGCGACGGCCACCGAAGAATATGCCTGCACGCGAGCCTGGGTGGCGCTGACCGCGGCACATACCCGGATAGCCGGGCAGCTGAGTACCGCCCTGGCCCGGGCCTGCGACCTGAGCATCAACGACTTCGAGATCCTGCTCCGGCTCGATCACACGCCTGCCCCGGGGCTGCGCCTGACCGAGCTGAACGCGGCGATCCCGTTGACCCAGCCCTCACTCAGCCGCGCCGTCGCCCGCCTCGGGCAACGCGGCTGGCTGTCGCGCGCCGGCGCCGCCGACGACCGGCGCGGCGTGCTGATCACCATCACGCCGGCCGGAAGGGATGTGCTGCGCAGCGCCGTGCCAGTGCACGCGCAGACCATCCGCGAGTTCCTGCTGGACCCGCTCACTCCCCGCGAGCAGGACCTACTTGCCCGCGCGCTGCGCCGGGTCGCCGGAGGCTGACCCGGACCTGGACTCCAGACGAGGAGCACGATTATGACGCAGCCCGTGAAGTTCGGACTCAACGTCGATCCCAACACCGGCGGCCTGCCCATCGCCGAGCGGATCACCGCGATCGCGGACGCCAGCGGCCTGGACCTGGTAGGCATCCAGGACCATCCCTACAACGACGGCTTCACCGACACGCTCACCCTGATCACCTGGCTGGCCGCCCAGACCAGGCACGTGCACCTGTTCCCCAACGTCGCCAACCTCCCGCTGCGCCCGCCGGCCATGCTCGCCAAGCAGGCCGCCACCATCGACGTGCTCAGCGGAGGCCGCTTCGAGCTTGGCCTCGGCGCAGGCGCGTTCGCCGACGGAATCGCCGGGATGGGCGGCCCCCGCCGCAGCGCCGGGCAGGCACGCGGCGCGCTCAGCGAGGCCATCGACATCATCCGCGCCAGCTGGGCCGACGAACCCTACGGCTACGAGGGCTCCTACTACCAAGTACCAGGCGCTCGGCCGGGTCCCAGGCCCGCGCACGACATCGGCCTGTGGCTCGGCGTCATCGGCCCGCGCGCAGTCCAGCTCGTCGGCGCCAAGGCCGACGGCTGGTCAGTGTCCGCGCCCTATGTGCCACCAGACCGGCTGCCCGAGCTCAACCAGATCATCACCAGCGCCGCCCGCGACGCCGGCCGCGACCCGGCCGCGATCACCCGCCTGTACAACGTCATGGGCCTGATCACCCCGCAGGACCGGGACGCATTCAACGGACCCGTCGAACGCTGGGCCGAAACCCTCACCACCTTGCACACTGAGTCACAGATGAACGCGTTCGTATTCTGGCCTACCGGGGACCGGGAACGGCAATCCCGCCTGTTCGCCGAGCAGGTTGTGCCCGCCGCACGCGAATCCCTCGCCCGCCACGCACCGCCATCCTGAGGAGACGGCACCGCAGCCGGGCCGGTGGCAGGCGCCTCACGACCGCGCGTGTCGAACGCTAACAGGACAAGTCGGTAGCGATCGACCTAGTCAGTTCCGGAGCTGGCGGAGAATACGGGCCAGGTGAGCGCGGTCGGCCGGACTGAGCCGACCGAAGACCCGCCCGGCTTCGGTTCCCCGGGCCGCGCGGATCGCGTCGAGGACGCCGGCGCCCTGCTCGGTCACCTCGACCAGGGTGGCACGCCGGTCACCGGGGTCAGCCCGGCGCCGGACCAGGCCCCGGGATTCCAGGGCGTCGACGACCTCGGTGGTCGAGCGTGGCGCGATATGCAGATGGTCGGACAGTTCCGAGAGCCGCAGCGTCCCATGGCGCTTCAGCGACCGCAGGGCCCGAAGGTGAGCCGGGGTGATTTCCCAGGGCGCGAGCGTCTCCTGGGACCTCTCGCGCAACTGGCGCGCGACGTCCCAGAAAGCCTCGGACAGCGACTCGTCGCCGACCGGGTCGCGTCCAGCCGCCATGTCGCGATCCTGGGTCACGGGAATAGTGTACCAGTTTTTACTGTTGCAGCCTCATAATGAGGTAACCTCAGCATTATAGGTGCCTCAGCACCCAAGCTTCCCGGACCCGTACACCCGAACGGGCCCTTCCGACAAGATGGAGAACCTCTTGGAGTCACCACAGACGAAACAAGATCTGAGTAACAGGGGCCGGACTCACGGCCCGAGGACCGTTACGGCGGCGGAGAAGGCGCAGGCACGCGAGGTGTCCCTGCGTCGCATCGGTCACCTGTTTACCCCCTACCGATGGCAGCTGGCGATCGTCACCGCCATCATCGCGGCCTCCTCCGTCGTGGGGCTGGCCTCCCCGTTCCTGCTCCGCGCGGTCATCGACGACGCCCTCCCGGAAAAGAACGTCCGGCTGCTGGCCTGGCTGGTGATCGCCATGGTCGCGGTCGCCGCCGTGACCTCCGCGTTCGGCGTCGTGCAAACGTGGATTAGCACCAAGGTGGGCCAGCACGTCATGCACGGGCTGCGCACCAGCGTCTTCACGCACCTGCAGCGGCAGTCGATCGCCTTCTTCACCCGCACCCGCACGGGCGAGGTCCAGTCCCGTATCCAGAACGACATCGGCGGCATGGAGAGCGTCGTGACCTCGACGGCGACCTCGATCGCGTCCAACCTCACCACCGCAGTCGCCACCGCCGTCGCCATGGTCGCCCTGTCCTGGCGGCTGTCCCTGATCTCGCTGGTTGTCATGCCGCCCGCCATCTTCCTGACCCGCAAGGTCGCCCGCATGCGGCGCACCATCACCACGCAGCAGCAGCGCGAACTGGCCGACCTCAACGTCACCATCGAGGAAGGGCTGTCGATCAACGGCATCCAGCTGGCCAAGACCATGGGCACCGGGCCCGCCCTGGTGCAGCGGTTCACCGCCTCCTCGGCTCGCCTGATCGACCTGGAGCTGCGCTCGCAGCTGGCCGGGCGCTGGCGGATGGCCTCGCTGAACATCATCTTCGCCGCGATCCCCGCGATCATCTACCTCGCCGCCGGGCTGCCAGTCACCGCAGGCACGATCACCATCGGCACGCTGATCGCCTTCACCACCTTGCAGAACAGCCTCTTCCGGCCGATCACCGGGCTGCTCAGCACCAGCGTCTCGGTGATCAGCTCGCTGGCGCTGTTCGCGCGGATCTTCGAGTACCTCGACCTGCCCGTCGAGGTCGACGACCCCGCCCACCCTGTCGACATCGACCTGACCCGGGTCAGCGGGCACGTCCGCCTGGAGAGCGTCGGCTTCGCCTATCCCGGCGCCGACCGGCCCGCCCTGACCGGCATTGACATAGACGTCCCGGCCGGCACCACGCTCGCCCTGGTCGGCGAGACCGGATCGGGCAAGACCACCCTCGCCTCGCTCGTCGCCCGGCTGTATGACCCCAGCGCCGGCAGCGTCCGCATCGACGGCACCGACATCCGCGATCTCCGGCTCACCGACCTCGCCGCCATCGTCGGCGTGGTCAGCCAGGAAACCTACCTCCTGCACACCACCGTGCGGGAGAACCTGCGATACGCCAAGCCCGAGGCCACGGACGCCGAGATCGAGGACGCCGCCCGCGCGGCCCAGATCCACGACCTGATCGCCGGGCTGCCCGACGGCTACGACACCGTGGTCGGCTCTCGCGGGCACCGCTTCTCCGGTGGGGAGAAGCAGCGCCTCGCCATCGCCAGGACCCTGCTGCGCGACCCGCGCGTGCTGGTGCTCGACGAGGCCACCAGCGCCCTGGACACCGAGACCGAACGCGCCGTCCAGAAGGCGTTCGACGCCCTGGCCAGGGGCCGGACCACCATCACCATCGCGCACCGGCTCTCCACCGTGCGCAACGCCGACCAGATCGTCGTCCTGGATCACGGCCGGATCGCCGAGGCCGGCACCCACGCCAGCCTGCTGGCCGGCGAAGGCCGCTACGCCGCCCTCGCCGCATAGCGGGGCTGCTCTTGACAGCCACGCCGTCCCGCTTAGAAGCTAATTCCAGAAAATCATTCTGGCAATGGTCGCCGCGCGGGCCGGAAAGCTGGTGAGAGCATGACCGCCAAGCCCGTCCCGGTGCCGACACCGGAGACACAGCCGTTCTGGGACGGCTGCGCCGCGGAAGAGCTGCGCATCCAACGGTGCGCTGACTGCGGCCGACCGTACTTCTACCCGCGCCCGGTGTGCCCGGCGTGCGGCTCGCGGAACGTTGCCTGGTTCACCGCCAGCGGCCGGGCGACTCTGTATTCCTACGTGATCAACTACCGGCCGGCACCGGGATTCGAGGACGCGACGCCGTACGCCATCGCCGTGGTGGAACTCGAGGAAGGCCCGCGGATGATGACGAACATCGTCGGGCTGCCGGTTACGCCGGAAGCGCTGGAGCTGGACATGCCCCTGCAGGTCAGCTTCGAGCGGCGGGGCGACGTCAGCCTGCCGGTGTTCGGCCCCCGGAAGGCGGCCCGATGAGCGGCAGCACCGGCGTCATCATCGCGGGCGCGGCCGAGACCGACCAGGTCGGCAGGCTGCCGGGCCATTCCACGTTGCAACTGCACCTGGAGGGTGCACTCAATGCGCTGGCCGACGCGGGCCTGTCACCGCACGACATCGACGGCATCGCGACGGTCTCCGCGCCTGGACCGGTCCAGGTGGCGCACGCGCTGGGCATCACGCCGGGCTGGATCGACGGCACCGGCGTCGGCGGCACCTCGTTCCTGCTGCACGTGCGGCATGCGGTCGCGGCCATCCGGGCGGGCTACGCCAGGACGGTCCTGATCACCCACGGGGAGTCGGGCCGGTCCCGGGTGGGCGCGGCTCCGTTCCGGTTCGCGGCGTCTTCCCTGCCCGGCCAGTTCGAGGCCCCGTACGGCGCGTTCGGCCCGACGACCACCTTCACCGTCCCCGCGCTGCGCTACATGAAGGACTACGGGCTGACCCATGAGCAGCTGGCCTACGTCGCCGTGGCCCAGCGGCGGTGGGCGGCGAAGAACCCGCGCGCGGCCTTCCGCAACCCGATCACGGTCGAGGACGTGCTGGCCTCGCGGATGGTCGCCTACCCGTTCCACCTGCTGGAGTGCTGCCTGGTCACCGACGGGGGCGGCGCGCTGGTGGTCGCCTCGGCGGAGCGGGCCGCGGAGTTCGGAAAACCCGCCGTGCACGTCCTCGGCACGGGCGAGTCCGCGGAGACCCCGATGATCTCGCAGATGGTGGATTTCACCGAGTCCCAGGCGTTCCGGCTGGCCGGCCGGGCGGCCTTCGCCGAAGCGGGCATCAGCGTGGCCGACGTCGACCACCTGATGATCTACGACGCGTTCGCCCACGTGCCCATCTACGGACTTGAGGCACTCGGCTTCGTCGGCAAGGGCGAGGCCGGGGCCTTCATCGCCGACGGGAACACCGAGCCGGGCGGGTCCCTCCCGCTGAACACCAACGGCGGCGGGCTCTCCTATACGCACACGGGGATGTATGGCATGTTCGCCATCATCGAAGGCGTCCGCCAGCTACGCGGCGAGGCCGCCGCCCAAGTCGGTGACCCGCAGGTCAGCGTCATCCTCGGCAACGGCGGCATGTTCGCCACCGCCGGCGTGCTGGTCCTGGGCCGCCAGCCGCGCTAGGGATACGGCACGAGGCAGTTGCCAGCGGAGCATCTGACGTCTGTGGTGCTCCTGGTTCGCGCCCGGATGCTCCCATGGCGCGGCGACAGCGCATGGATGTGACGTTCTACCCACTCTAGGGGTGACAGACCCCCAGATTCCCACATGGGGGCGGTGTCGTTGGTGCTGGCGCCTGGGATGGTCCGGTGATAGTAGCCTTTTCGGGGAGTGCCTGGCGGCGGGTAGCTCGCCGGGGTTTGCCGTTTTAGGGCGGGGTGGGGGTTGGCGCGGCATGGTGGAGGGGCGGGCTGGCGGGCGGCCGGTGCGGGTGTTGATCTCCTACGCGCATGATGATGCTGGTCATGAGGGCCGGGTCCGGGAGTTCTGGACGTTCTTGCGCGGGTGCGGGGTGGACGCGCGGCTGGACCTGGCGGTGGCGGACCGGGTGGACTGGACTGAGTGGATGACCCGGGAGGTCCGGGACGCGGACCGGGTGCTGGTGATCGCTTCTCCTGCGTACAAGCGGCGGGCCGAGGGGGACGCCGGACCGGCTGAGGGGCGGGGGGTGCAGTGGGAGGCCCGGCTGATCCGGGACCTGTTCTACGCCGATCAGCCGGCCGGGCTGCGCCGGTTCCTGCCGGTGGTGCTGCCCCGCTGCTCACACGCTGATATCCCGGTGTGGCTGTCCCCGGTGTCGGCGGCGTATTACCAGGTAGGCGAGTTCACGGTGGCGGGCGCGGAGGGGCTGCTGCGGATGCTGACCGGTCAGCCGGGCGTGCTGGAGCCGCCGCTGGGGCCGGTGCCGATGCTGCCGCCGCGGGGGACGGCGCCGCCGGCCGCGGCGGGGCTGGCGGGGCGGCCGGGGTTGCGGACGGAGATAGTGATCCAGGCCCGGCTGCTGGCGGAGGGGGTGGTGGAGTCGGCGGTCTGGGTGGCGGGGTCGCTGGCGTGCCGCCAGCGCAGGCCGCTGCCGGCTGAGGTGCGGGAGGTGTGGGGGGCGCTGGGCCTGCCGGGGCTGGTGGCCGGGGAGCGGCTGGCGGTGGCGGGCCGGGCGCTGGCCGGGGTGCTGCTGGACCAGGCCGGCCAGGAGCTGGTGGCCGGGCTGCTGGATGGGCTGGCGCCGCAAGATACCGCTGAGGTGGTGCTGTGCGCGGGCGACCAGGCGCTGGCGCTGCCAGTAGAGCTGATCCGGCTGGGCACGGCCGCGGGCGGGGAGATCGGGCCGCTGGGGCTGATGCCGGCGGTGGCCGTGTCCCGCCGGCCGCGGCCGCCGCGGGGCGACCTAGGGACGGCGGTGCCGTCTGCCGGGGTGGCGCCGCCGCCGGTGGCGGGGCCGTTGAAGGTGCTGGCGGCGGTGGCGGCGCCGGAGGAGACGAAGACGGCGAGCCCGCCGCTGGATGCCGAGGCGGAGATGGCCGCGGTGCTGGACGCGGTGGCCCCGATCACGGCGGCCGGGGCGGCCGCGCAGGTGCGGATCTTGGAGGTGGCGTCGCTGCCGGCGATCCGGCAGGCGCTCGCGCAGGACGCTTACCATGTGCTGCACCTGTCCGCGCACGGGTCGCCGGAGGCGGTGGAGCTGGAGGATGAGGACGGGAACCCGGTCTCGGTGACCGCAGGCGAGCTGATGGATGCGCTGCGGCACGCGGGGCGGGCGGTGCCGCTGATCGTGCTGTCGTCGTGCTCGGGCGGGGCGTCGGGATCCGGTGCGATGGCGGCCGGGCTGATCGGCCGGGGCGCGGACCGGGTGATCGCGATGCTGGCCCCGGTCACCGACCCCTACGCCACCATGCTGGCCCGACATCTGTACCGGGAGCTGGCCGCCCGGCCGGAGCTGCCGGCCGGGCTGGCGCTGGCCCGGGCCCGGTACCTGGCCGCAGAACAGCAGTCCCGGGACGCGGGACCGGGCCAGGTGCCGGTCCCGGAGTTCGGGGTGGTCACCCTGCTGGCCTCCGGCGGGGATGGCCCGCTGGCCGACCCGGCGCTGCCGCCGGCGCCGCTGTCGGTGGCCACGACGCAGCCGGGCGGGAAGCTGGTGCGGGATCTGCCGATGGGGGCGCTGATCGGCCGCCGCGCCCAGCTGCGCACCGTGATGGCCGTCCTGCGCCGCGGCCAGGCCGCGGTGGACCGGTTCGGGGTGGCGGGCGGGGTGGTGCTGACCGGGATCGGGGGGATCGGCAAGACCGCGCTAGCCGGGCGGGTCGCGGCGCGGCTGGCCGATGAGGGGTGGCTGGTCGCGGTGCATGAGGGCCGGTGGAACCCCACCGCCCTGATTGCTGCCGTCGCCCGCGCCGTGGACCAGGCCATCGCCCGGTCCGGCGGCCCGGCGCAGGCGGGCGGGCTGCGCGCCGCGCTAGGGATGCTGGCCGGGCCTGGAGATGACGGGCCCAGGCTCGCCGCGGTCGCCGGGCTGCTGGCCGGGCAGCGGCTGCTGGTGGTCTTCGATGACTTCGAGCAGAACCTCACCGGCGGCGGGGACGGGTTCGCCGACCCGGCCTTTGAGGAGATCTTCACCGCCCTGGCGGAGGCAGCCGAGGCCGGGGCGCTGCTGGTGACGTGCCGGTACCCGCTGCCGGGCCCGGACCGGTCCCTGGCCCGGATCCCGGTCCCCGCCCTGTCGCCGGCGGAGCTGCGGCGGCTGTTCCTGCGGCTGCCGGCGCTGCGGGCCCTGGAGGCGGAGGACCGGCGGGTGCTGGCCCGGGCGGTCGGGGGGCATCCGCGGCTGATCGAGTTCACCGACGCGCTGTTGCGCGGCGGTCATGCCAGTTTCCGCCATGTGCAGGTGAAACTGCGGGACCTGGCCCGGCGGCAGGCCGCGGACCTGTCCGCGGCCGGGTCGGTGGATGCCGCAGTAGAGCAGGCGATGCTGCTGGGCAGCGCGGACATCCTGCTTGAGGGCCTAGTCGGGCTGCTGACGACGGGGCAGGCGGCGGTGCTGAGGCAGGTCGCGGTCTGCCGTGCCCCGATGACCCTGGACGATCTGGCCTTCGCGCTGGCCGGAGACGGGCGAGATGGGGACGCCAGGCCAAGGGCTGGGTCGGCAATGGGAGCGCTGGCGCGAGATGCGGCCCGGCTGGCGGACCTGACCTTGATCCAGGACGGCGAGCAGATCGGGATGCACCCGTGGACCGCCGAGCTGGTCACCCGCAACACCGGCGCGGACCTGAGCGGCGAGCATGAGCGGGCCCTGGCGATGCGGCTCCGCCGGTTCGATCAGCAGCAGGGCAGCTATGCGGACCTGGTCGATATCCCCCGCCACCTGGCCGCCCTGGGCCGCTATGACGAGGCCGCCGACATCGCCGCGCAGGCGTCCCGGGCGCTGCCCGGGACGCTGGCCGTAGTGGCATACCTGGCCGAGGTCCGCCCGCTGATCCCCCCCGCCGAGCGGGCCTGGATCCAAGTCGCCGAACAGGAATTCAATGCCCTGCTCCGGGCAGGCGATCTGGGATCGGCGACCCGGCTGCTGCACGCCATCCACGACCAGGTACAAGCCCGCGCTGCCGCCGACCCCGCCAGCACCGAATGGCAGCGCGACCTGTCCGTCAGCCACAACAAGCTGGGAGACGTGGCGATGGCGGCCGGAGACCTGGCCGCCGCCCGGGCCGCCTACCAGGCCTACCAGGACATCGCGGCCCGGCTGGCCGCCGCCGACCCGGCCAACACCGAATGGCAGCGCGACCTGTCCATCAGCCACGAACGGCTGGGAGACGTGGCGGTGGCGGCCGGGGACCTGGCCGCGGCCCGCGCCGCTTACCAGGCGTCCCTGGACATCGCGGTCCGGCTGGCCGCTGCCGACCCGGCCAACACCGGGTGGCAGCGCGAGCGGGAAGCGATGCGGCAGAAGATCGACGGCCTCGATGGCTGACCTCCACGAATCCACCTCACGCACACGTATCCCACCCGGCGATAAGAACGTGAACATGGCCTCGATCTTGAGCCGACGTGCTGAGTCAGCCAAACGGTTGTGGGATTTATCAAAGATCGCTCTTTCGGGTAGAACGTCACATCCATGCCTATCCGTCGGCGCCTGCCGGCGGGATCTACGGGTGTTATGACCGGTTTGTCCGCGGCGGGACGGGGGCGGACGCGCCGGGACGGGGGGACGCGCCGGGACGGGGGGACGCGCCGGGACGGGGCGGCACGTTCCTGACGCGGACGATCCTCTCGTCTTGACGCCGCCGGGCGAACCGGCTCGAATGGTTACCGAATGACTTTCTAGTATTCGTTACGGCGGTGAGGGGCGGAGCATGACGGAACGCAAGAGCCCGACGGCGGTTCTCCGCGAAGGCCCCCGGGCCCTGAGCGACGAGCAGGTACGCGAGATCGAGGATTCCGCGCTGGCGGGCGTGCTGAACGTCGAC